>JANPNY010000822.1:0-12352 GCA_031427745.1 Chitinophagaceae bacterium
GAAGAAAGTCAAACTCGGGATTTTGACTTATTCTCTCCACCATCAGGGTCTTAAGAGGGCTATGCCCGATGTATTCAACCCACCTTCTTAGAAGGTGGTTGTTGAGTTAAGTTTATCCGGTTTTTACTTAATACTTTGTCAGCTTGTCAGCAACTGCCCCCATGGCATTGATTTTGTAAGATGCAAGTAAAATTATTCAACCATGCAAAAAGGAAACATACGGGTACAAACAGAGAATATCTTCCCCATTATCAAAAAATTCTTATACAGTGAACATGACATTTTTTTAAGAGAACTGGTAAGTAATGCAGTAGATGCTACTCAAAAATTAAAAACATTATCATCTTTAGGTGAGGCTAAAGGAGAATTGGGGGATTTACGCATTGATATAAAGATTGATGCTGAAAAAAAGACATTGACTATTTCTGATAAAGGAATTGGCATGACAGAAGAGGAGGTAGATAAATACCTCAACCAGGTGGCATTTAGTGGAGCCGAAGAATTTTTAGAAAAGTACAAAGGCCAGAATGAAAACAATATTATCGGGCATTTTGGATTGGGGTTCTACTCTTCCTTTATGGTGAGTGAAAAAGTAGAAGTAATTACTAAATCGTTTAAGGAAGATTCAAAAGCTGTAAAATGGGAATGTGACGGTAGTCCTGAATTTTCTTTAACTGATGTTGAGAAAACTGATAGAGGTACTGATATCATTTTATACCTCAATGAAGAAAGTAAGGAGTTTTTAGAGCCGGTAAGAATTAGTACGGTGCTTGAAAAGTTTTGCCGGTTTTTAGCGGTACCTATCTTTTTTGAAGACAAGCAAATCAATAATCCCACGCCAGCCTGGACCAAGAAGCCGACTGAACTTACTACAGAGGATTACCAGAATTTTTATAAAGAATTATATCCTTTTAATGAGCAGCCTTTATTTTGGATTCATTTAAATGTTGATTATCCTTTTAACCTTACCGGTATTTTATATTTCCCAAAAATTAAGCAGAGTTATGAAATACAAAAGGATAAAATTCAATTGTACAGTAACCAGGTATTTGTAACGGATGAAGTAAAAGATATTGTTCCCGAATTTTTGATGCTGTTGCAAGGGGTACTGGATAGCCCGGACATTCCATTAAATGTAAGCCGCAGTTACCTGCAGGGCGACCCCAATGTGAAAAAAATTAACTCACACATCACCAAAAAGGTAGCGGATAAATTAGAAGAAATATTTAAAAACGACCGTAAAGCTTTTGAAGATAAATGGGAAAGCCTTGGCTTGTTTGTTAAATACGGCATGATGACGGATGACAAATTCTTAGAAAAGGCCAATAAGTTTTTGATTATGGAAGATGCTGGTATCTTGCCTAATCCGGATGGTTTGGATTCAGCAGCTGCTTCTAAATTTTATACGTTGGAGGAATACAAAAATGCTACCGAAACATTGCAAAAAAATAAGGAAGGCAAACAGGTAATATTGTACACTACCAATCCAATACAGCAGGATGCATTTATACAAGCGGCTGTTGCTAAAGGTTACAAAGTAATTAAGGCGGAAACATTGGTAGATGCTGCATTTATCAACACCATGGAAATGAAGTGGGACAATGTTCAATTTACAAGGGTTGATGCAGATATTGCAGACAACCTAATTGATAAAGCCGACCATACTGAAAGTGTGTTGAGTAAAGAAGATACCGAGCAATTAAAAACATTATTTGAGCAACAGCATGCTGCATTGCATATAACTGTAGAAGTAAAGGGCTTAAGTGTAACTACAGCGCCAGTAGTAGCTACAAGGCCTGAGCAAATGCGAAGAATGAAGGACATGGGTGCTGCAGGTGGTGGCATGGCTGCTTTCTATGCAAATATGCCAGATGAGGTAACACTTACTGTAAATGGCAACCATCCTATTTATAATTCAATACTGGCGGAGACAGATCAAACAAAGCAGGAAAAGCTGGTTAGAAACTTGTCAGATCTTGCCTTGCTTTCGCAGGATTTATTAAAGGGTAATGACTTAACCAGTTTTATTAACAGAAGTGTTGAGTTGCTGGATGCAAGCAAAAAGGAAAGTGCTGAAGTGATAGCTTAAAATAAATTACTTCCGGTATTGATTTCAGTACCGGAAGTTTAAAATTGATACCTCAAAATAGTTCATCGTTTTACTGTAGAAAACCTCTGTAAAACCAACATCTTCAAAAGCCTTTTTGTACAAAGGATTGGCATAGATTATCTGTACAAATCTTGGGTCAAACTCCAGATTTTTTTTTACCGCATCAGCAACTTTTAGTGTCATCATCTCATCAAACGGATTAAATAGAAAAATGCAGTCTACATCGCCGGGGATGTCGTAATCAAGGATATTTTTATTGGCAACTGCAAATGTAATTGCCGGGAATTTTTGCTGCACAGCAATTGTATTTTGAGCAGCAATCTCACACAATTCTTTTGAAAAATCCACGCCCGAAATTTTTCTAAACCCGTTGTAAGCTGCCATACAAATCGCTCTGCCTTTGCCACTTCCAATATCAAGGAAATGATTTCTTGGTGTAGCGGGAATTTGGTTGAAAATGGTTTCAAGTAAAGCATAACTCACCGGCATATAAATAGTGGCATGTGATATGTCAATTCCTTTTTCCGTTAGTTTTTTTAATTCATCTGCACCGGTTGTATTGATGCCGTATTTTTTTTCACCCCATATTTCCTGTCTTAATAAAATAGTAGCTATTTTCCAGTTCCAGTTAATACCCAGATAAAAATAATATCTGATAAAGGCTATTGTTCTCATGGTTGGGTATCAGATTTCGGCGTTGGCACTTTCGGTAAGCCGGAGATCAATAATTTTTAATTGCAAACTTGTGTTGCCGTTCCATTCATTTTCATCAAGGGTAAATACAATATCCAAAGGTTTTTTAGATTGAACAAGGCTAAATTTTTCAGCCAAATTAAATCCGATACCGGTAAAAGTTTTTCCATTTTGAGCAAGAACAAAACGAATGTGCAATTCCTTTACAATTTTGGAATAGCCGGTGTCTGCCACATTCGAAGCAATAAAAACCGGCCTCATATTTTCCGGGCCAAAAGGTTCCATCTGGCATATAATATTATAAAATGACGGGGTAATGTCTGGGAAAGAAACCTGCGTATCAATAATGATTTCAGGAATAAGCATATCAGGGTTAATTAGCTTGCTCACCACTTCTTCAAATTGTAAACTAAAAGCAGGTATATTTTCCGGAAGCAACGACATACCTGCGGCAGCAAAATGCCCTCCATACCCAAGCAAATGTTCTCTGCAGGCATGAATGGCTTCGTATAAGTTAAATCCAGGGACGCTTCTTGCGCTACCTGCAGCAATATCGCCGCTCCTGGTGAGTACAATGGTGGGTTTGAAGTAAGTTTCAATAAGCCTGCTGGCAACTATTCCAACTACACCTTTATGCCAATGTTCTTTATATACTACTGTAGAATTTTTGGTCTTATGTTCCGGATCATTCGTAACCATCGCAAGTGCTTCCTCTGTAATGCTGGTATCTGCCTCTTTTCTGTCGAAATTATCGCTATGTAGTAACGCGGCCAGGGCAAGCGCATTATTAAAATCTTTTTCAATAAATAATTGAACTGCTTTTTTTGCATCATCCATCCGGCCAGCCGCATTTATCCTCGGCGCAATTACAAATACTACCGTACTAATGGTGAGCTTTTTTTGCAATGCTGCCAATTGCATTAAGGCTTTTATTCCTGCACAAGGTGCGTTGTTGATGCGTTCCAGACCAAAGTAAGCCATTATCCTGTTTTCACCTGTCATCGGTACAATGTCTGCTGCAATTGCTGTGGCTAATAAATCGAGGTAACAATAATAATGCTCTTCCGGTACGCCATATTTTTTTGCAAGAGCCATTATTAATTTAAAGCCAACGCCACAGCCACAAAGCTCTTTATAGGGATATAAGCAATCAATTTGTTTGGGGTTAAGAATTGCTACTGCTATCGGTAACTCTTCATCAGGAAGATGATGGTCACAAACTATAAAATCGATTGCAAGTTCATGTGCATAGGCAACTAATTCTATGGACTTAATACCGCAGTCTAGTGAAATTATCAGGTTGAAATTATTATCGGCTGCATAATCAATTCCCATTTTACTTACACCGTATCCTTCTTTGTAGCGATGGGGTATATAGAATTCAATAAAAGATTCATTGTAGATGTGGCACAAAAACTGGTACATGCTGGCTACAGAGGTGGTACCATCCACATCATAGTCTCCAAAAACAAGTATCTTTTGTTTAAGATTAATGGCTTTATCAATTCTTGCAACAGCCTTATCCATATCTTTCATAAGGTAGGGATCATGGAGCCCATTCAATTGAGGCCGGAAGAATGCTTTGCTGTTGTCAAAATCGGTAATGCCTCGTTGGGTTAATATCCTGCAAAGAGCTGGATTTATGTGCAGGGATTGTTGAAGTTGCTTAGTTTTTGAAAGTTCAGCCGTTAATATTTTCCAGCGCTTTTGCATGTAGAGAATTAATATTTTCTGTCAGTCGTATATCTAACCAGGTCTTCAAGTGCCTTTCTTACAGGACTTTCCGGGAATTCATAAAGAATAATTAATGCTTCGTCCCTGTATTGGTTCATTTTTTCTTGTGCATATTTTATACCTCCGGCTGTTATTACTTGCTCAATCAGCCATTTTACTTTCTCTTTATTATTATTTTCATTCTTTATAATATAAATAATTTTTCTTTTTGTAGCAGCATTTGTGTTATTTAAAGTATAAATCAGGGGTAGGGTCAATTTTTTTTCCTTAATATCGTTTCCGGTTGGTTTACCGATATCTTCGGTTCCATAGTCGAAAAGATCATCTTTTATTTGAAAGGCAATGCCTACTTTTTCTCCAAAAACTTTCATTTTATTGCTGATAACCTCATCATTACTGGTGCTCCAGGCTCCCACAGCACATGCTGAAGAAAGCAGCGACGCAGTTTTATTCTTTATAATTTCGAAATAGATTTTTTCATCAAGGTTTAAATTTCTTGACTTTTCAATCTGCATCAGTTCACCTTCACTCATTTGCTTAACAGCTTCAGAAAGAATGTGTAAGTGTTTAAAATCATTATTGGAAGTAGATAGTAGTAAACCCTTGGAAAGCAGATAATCTCCAACTAGAACTGCTATTTTATTCTTCCAGATGGCATTAATTGAAAAAAAACCTCTTCTCTCTAATGATTCATCTACTACATCGTCATGAACGAGGGTGGCTGTATGTAATAATTCAACGAGAGCAGCGGCTCTGTATGTACTTTCATTAATCGGTCCACTAATTTTAGCACTCAAAAAAACGAACATAGGTCTCAATTGTTTACCTTTTCGCTTAATTATGTACTTCATTATCCTATCTAGCAGTGGCGCATTGCTTTTAACAGCTTCTGCAAATTTGCTTTCAAACTTACTTAATTCTTCACCTATAATTTTTTGTACAAAATCCATTTTCCGAGATAAAAGCAATTAGTTCAATAATAGCTATTGCAAAGTAATGATTTACTATCTAAACAATTATACTCTTAAATGGCATAGAGAAAAAAATAAATACTTAAAACTATGCAGCACAAATACATAATTTAAAGTCTGTATGGTGGGTGTAATGCAAAATAACAGCTTGATAATACAAATAAATCATAAAAAATTTTGGTTTTTAATTCTCAAGTGATACTTTTGCATTTACCAATTTGTAAATTCAGAAATTTAATAATCATTTAGTTATGCCAAGCAAAAAGTACAAAATTTTATTAGGATTAATGATTCTAATAACAACGACAACCTTCGCACAGGAACAAACTGGCTCGGGTTACAGCATTTATGATTCGTCTGTAATATCAGCTAAAAATATGCCGCAGCAGAACGAGTTTTGGAATAATACGTACAGTTTTCCAGCAAAGCCCCGCAATATGTGGGAATTAGGTGTTTCAGTAGGTGCTCTTACTGTTTCGGGTGATGTTCCTGCTAAGTTTCCAACTTTTGGATTTGGTGTAAACGTTAGAAAAGCATTTGGTTATATTTTTTCATTAAGACTACAATATGTTAATGGTACTGCAAAAGGTATGCAATGGCAGGGTTCTTCTAACTATGCAAAAAATGATGCTTGGAATACTACTGGTGCAAACGCCGGTAATTTACCTGCAGGTAAAGGTTACAATGCCTTGGTTAGACAAGCTAATGGCGTCTTAACAACACAAAATGGTGGGGCTTTTACACCAGTTTATTACAACTATAAAGCGAAAATTCAGGATTTATCTTTGCAAGGTATTGTTACTTTGAACAATGTACGGTTCCATAAGCAGAAAACGGGAGTTACATTTTATGGTGGTGGTGGTGTAGGTTTTACTGCGTTCCACACTATGGTTAATGCACTTGATGCTAGCAATAATCCCTATACAACATTGTTTACAAATGTATATAATGCCCAGAACGGTGTAATAGATTATTCTAAAAGAAAGGATATTCTTAAACAGCTAAAAGCTGGGATGGATAACACCTACGAAACAGAAGCTGAAACAGAAGCAGGAACTCGTAGACCGAAATCCGGTAAAAACACTATCAAACCTTCCGCTACTATCCTAGCTGGCGTTGCATTTAAATTAAGCAGAAGAGTTAACTTAGCATTAGAAGATCGTCTGACAGTAGTCAAAACAGATCTGCTTGATGGTCAACAATGGCAGGAGCATGCAGCTGGTGATGCAGTTTTAACACGTGATCAGGATTCCTGGAATTATCTGTCTTTGGGATTAAACTTTAACCTGGGAGCAAAAAGAGTTGAACCATTATGGTGGCTTAACCCACTTGATTATGCTTACAGTGAAATTAATCAACCTAAGCACATGAAACTGCCTAAACCCATTTTTGATGATGCTGATGGCGATGGTGTAATTGATCAGTTAGACAGGGAACCAAATACAGTTGCAGGTGCGCCAGTTGACACACACGGTGTAGCAAAAGACACAGATGGTGATGGTGTTCCAGATTACAAAGACAAACAATTAATTACTCCAACCGAATGTCAACCTGTTGATGCTGATGGCGTGGGTAAATGTCCAGAACCAGCTTGTTGCAAAGAAATTAAAGCAAGTATGGCTGATATGATGAAGAAACCTGATTGTCCCACTGATTACCCAAGTTTAACAGTTAAGGGAGTTTCTTTATCATCTGATACAAAAGCACTGCTAGGTTCTGTTGCTACAAGGATGAAAGATAATCCTACTTGTACTGCTACTTTATATGCTTATCCAAAAGCTGATAAGCGTCAACAAGCGTTAGCTGATAAGAAGTTAGAGCTAGTTAAAAATTATCTTGTTGAGAAATTAGGTATAAGTGCAGATAGAATTGCTGTTGAAAAAGTTATTGATGGTGGTGATTCAAATACCATAGATATTAAATCAAACTAATTACTTTCATTAGTCTAAATAATTTCCCTCTCGAATTGTCGGGAGGGATTTTTTTTAGTGCCGTTTTTATTTATAATTGAATGTGTAGGTTGTTGGGATTAACAATTGAGTTATTATTACTTTAGAAAACTTTTTTCAAAATCTTAACTAGTAGTTTTTTTGTACTGGTATTTTTTGAAATGAATTTTGGCTTAAATGCATTAGATTTGCGCACTTTATGTTTCAACAAAGATCAATAATTTTATTGCTGGTATTTGCATCTCTACTATCAGCCTGTAATAACAGTTTCAATAAAATACTGAAGAGCAAAGATTTTGATTATAAACTCAAAATGGCTGATAAGTACTTTGAAAATAAGAATTACCGGCAAGCGCAACAGCTTTATGAAGAATTATACCCCGTTTATAAAGGCACAGATAAATTTGAAGAGCTTTATTATAAAGATGCATACTGCTTTTATTACTTAAAAAATTACCGGGATGCCGAAAACTTTTTTAAAGGATTCCTCGAAGTATTTCCCAATAGTAATAAAGCGGAAGAGGTCGATTTCATGCATGCACTATGTTTTTATAATCAATCACCGAAGCTTGAATTAGAGCAAACAAATACAGCAAAGGCTGTTGGTGTAATGCAAACGTTCATTAATACACATCCGGGATCTAATCGATTAAAAGAAGCAAATGATATCATTGATAAGTGCAGGGCCAAATTGGAGGAAAAGGAATTGCGATCTGCAGATTTGTATTACAAGGTTGGTCAATATAGAGCCGCTGCAATCACTTACAACAGCTTATTAAATACCTATCCTGAATCTGCTTCTTCTGATTTATACAAAATGCAAACCATCAAATCGTATTATAAATTTGCAAAGCTAAGTATAGTAGATAAGCAGATTGAACGGTTTGAAAAAGTTGTTGCTGAATACCAGGATTTTGCAGATCGTTTTCCAGAGAGTACATTGCTTTCCGAAGCAAAAGAATACAATAATTTAAGTTTAAACAACATTAAAGAAATTCAAAATGAGCAAATTAAGACGTCTTCACAGCTCTAGCACCAGTAGCGTTGTAGAACCAAAAAACCTGTTTGATCTTAAGCAAAAGACAGGAAATCTATATGAATCTATTGCAATTATTGCCAAAAGGTCAAATCAGATTAATATCTCTATAAAAGAAGAATTGCACAATAAACTGGAAGAGTTTGCAAGCCATACAGATAGTTTGGAGGAGATACATGAAAATAAAGAGCAGATTGAAATATCGAAGGCCTACGAACGTATGCCGAATCCTGCTTTACTGGCAACTCAGGAGTTTATGGAAGACAAAGTGTACTATCGTAGAAATGAGGAAGATTTATTCAGCTAAGTTTTATAATTTTATTTACTATTCTTTCAAATAAGTTACATTATTTTTAGTTCCGCTTATATGCGGAACTTTTTTATGTTAAAAGGAAAAAAAATATTAATTGCCATAAGCGGGAGCATTGCCGCCTACAAAATTCCAAATTTGGTAAGAATGTTGGTTAAGGATGGGGCAGATGTAAAAGTTATCATGACGGAAGCAGCTAAAAGCTTCGTGTCGCCGTTAACCCTTTCTACTCTTACAAAACACGGAGTGTTGTCTGATCTTACTGCTGGTGACACATGGGCAAATCACGTGATGCTTGGCAGATGGGCCGATGTTATGTTAATAGCACCATTAAGTTGCAATACTTTAGCAAAAATGACAGCAGGTTTGTGCGATAACTTACTTTTAGCTGTTTATCTTTCTGCAACTTGCCCTGTAATAGTTGCACCTGCAATGGATGAAGACATGTGGCACCATTGTACCACAAAAATAAATATTGATAAATTAGCATTGAATGGAATTCAAATAATTCCGGTAGAGTCCGGAGAATTGGCCAGTGGTTTGATAGGTGAAGGCAGAATGGCAGAAATAGAAGTTATTGCTAAATGGCTTCAACATTTTTTCTTAAAAAATAGTCAGTTTAAAGGTAAAAAAGTATTAGTAACAGCAGGTCCAACTTATGAGGCACTGGATCCGGTTAGATTTATTGGCAATCATTCATCGGGTAAAATGGGTTTGGCGATAGCTAACAATTTTTTAAGAAGAGGCGCTGATGTTACATTGGTAATGGGGCCTAATTCACTAAAAGTGCCAGATTCAATTAAACTACTAAATGTTACATCTGCTGAAGAAATGTATAATGCCTGTATTACGGCTTTCCCAGATATGGATATTGCTGTAATGAGTGCAGCTGTTGCAGACTATACTCCTGTAACTTTTGTTGAAGAAAAAATTAAAAAGCAGGAGAATTCTTTCAGTCTTGAATTGAAACGAACAAAAGATATTTTGAAGCAATTGGGATCAATTAAAAAGAAGGGACAGTTTTTGGTTGGATTTGCATTAGAAACAAATAATGAAAAACAGTATGCCTTAAAGAAGTTATCTGAAAAGAATGCCGATTTAATCGTTCTGAATTCTTTAAACGATGCTGGTGCCGGGTTCGGTGATGACACAAATAAAATATCCATTTTTGATAGGAACCTGCAGGAATACCATTTTGAAGTAAAATCAAAAGAGGCTGTTGCCGCTGATATTGTTGACATCATATTTCAAAGCCAATCATGATAAAATATATTTTAAGTTTATTTTTATTAAGTGTATTAACCGAAAATAGACTCAACGCCCAGGAGTTAAATGCAAGGGTAACAGTTAATAGTAATAGGGTGGGTAATACAGTACCAAGAAGTACTTTTCAAACACTACAGAACGCACTTACCAATTTTTTAAACAACCGCAAATGGACGAAAAATGTTTTTCAACCGGTAGAAAAAATTGATTGTAACTTTTTATTGAATTTGCAACCCACTAACGAAGCAAATGTGTACAGCGCCTCTTTAACCGTGCAAGCTGCCCGCCCCGTATTAAATACTACCTACTTATCACCCCTTGTAAATTTTCAGGACGAAGATGTACTTTTTAAATACATAGAGTTTCAACAATTAGAATTTAATGACAATAGAGTCGCAGGAATTGATGCACAGATTTCTAATCTTACCGCCTCATTTGCTTATTATTCCTATATGATTATAGGGTTTGATTTTGATTCTTACGCTTTAAAAAGTGGCGAACCCTATTTTCAATTGGCTCAGAATATTGTGAATAATGCGCCTGAAGCAAGGGGTATTAGTGGCTGGAAACCGTTTGATGGAATTCGTAACCGCTATTGGATTGTTGAAAATATGCTCAATAGCAGGTATGCCATCATGCATGATATTTTTTACAATTATTACAGGATGAGTCTGGATAAACTTTACCAGGACGAGAATGCCGGCAGGGCAGAAATGCTGAATGTACTCAACTTGCTTAGCACTTTTAATGCGGATAACCCCAATACAATGATTAATCAATTTTTTTTTCAGGGAAAAACAACTGAGCTGATAAAGATTTTTTCAAAGGCACAACCTCAGGATAAACTAAGGGCATCAGAATTATTGCAAAAAATGGATTTGACAAATGCGGGTCGATATAAAACTGAATTACAATGAGGCGCTTCCTGCTGATATGCTTGTTATCTTTTTTTGTAGAATCTTGCAAGGATAAAAAAGAACTACTTTCTCCAAAAAAAATGCAGACAGTAATGTGGGATATGATTCAGTTGGAAGCATATACTCAGCAACCTGCAGTGATGGATTCCTTAAAACGCAGACATATTGCGATTGCAGGTTTACAACAGCAAATATTTACGCTTCATGGTATAAATAAAGATCAATACTTAAAAAGCTACACGTATTATAATGAACATCCTGAAAGTATGCGAAATATCCTCGACAGTATTGCTGTAAACGCAGAGAAGGATAGAGGCAAAATAATGGCGAGAAAGTTTTCGGGTAATAAAATGAGTAAGTAAAAGACCGTTATGTTCCCCAACGATAAGTGTTTATTTTTAAACCAGCTAAATCAATTATTCTGTCAACCACAGTCGCAGCCACTTCCTCAATCGTTGATGGTTTACTGTAAAAGGATGGCGTAGCCGGGCAAATGATTCCTCCAGCGAGGGTAACTGTTTCCATGTTACGGATATGCATCAAGTTATAGGGAGTATCTCTTACAACGCAAATCAGTTTTCTTCTTTCTTTTAAAATAACATCTGCAGCTCTTGATACAAGGTCATTGCTTATGCCGGCTGCAATTCTGCCAAGGGTACCCATGCTACATGGTACAATTATCATAATATCATACTGACCCGAGCCCGAGGCAAATGGTGCATTAAAATCCTGTTGACCATAAAATTTAGCAGGGTAATTACTATATGCTTCATTATCTAGTTCGGTCTTCCAAACTTCTTTGGCATTATTGGTCAGTATTACAGATAACTCCTCCCACTGATTTTCGATAGCAAATAATTTGTCTAATAAAACTTTTGAGTAAATTGAACCGCTGGCTCCTGTAATCGCTACTACAATTTTATGCATTATCTTGTCGTTAAAATTAATTGTGTAAGCTACAAAACAAATATTGTATGAAAAAGGTTACATATTACTTTACAATTATCCTGTTATTTTTTGTTGCAGTTTCATTTAATTTAAGGGATAAAGATAAAGTACAATGGATGTCGATAGATGAATTACATACTGCTTATAATAAAGCTCCCAGGCCTATTATTGTGGATATTTATACCAGCTGGTGCGGATGGTGTAAGGTTATGGATAAAGAGACTTACAGAAACACTAAAGTAGTAAATTACATCAATGAACATTTTTACGCTGTAAAGTTAGATGCAGAAACGAAGGAGGCTTTTGATTGGAATGGAAAACATTATGCCTACAACGAAGCATACCAATCTAGCGAACTGGCGGTTTATTTAATGGGTGGACAGATGAGCTATCCAACGACAGTATTGTTGCCTTCATT
>JANPNY010000823.1:0-4253 GCA_031427745.1 Chitinophagaceae bacterium
GTATTCCCCGTGTTTGGTTATCCAGCCCAGCGTTTGCAGGGTAAGAAAAATCAACAGAAAAGCCAGCATAGCTGCTATTAAAAAATTAACCCAAAAAGGTTTGTCGGTTATAAATTTAAACATGATATTAATTGTGGGTTATTGTTTATTCACAAGGATTTTTGATTGTACTGTTTACGTATTTAAAACATGCTTTACTTCTTTTTCAAAGCAGATACTATTTTCAACGTTTGCATATTGACCATAATTTGAAATTACTTTATACCCTTTTTTTAAATAAAGTCCTATCGCTTCCGGCTGATTTTTGCCCGTTTCCAATATGCATCGTTCATATTGTAATGCGGCGGCCCAATTTTCTAATGCAGATAAAATGATGCCAGCAATTCCTTTTCTCCTGCTTTGCGGAACAACAAACATCCTCTTAACTTCCATGGTATTGGGGCTATATGCTTTAATGGCGCCACAGCCCACCGGTTCATCCATTTCAAAAGCAACAACCACATATTTTATTCCATCAATTTTGTTGTATTGATCGTAAAATAAATGTTCTTTCCCATCTCTTTCCGCCAAATCAGCGTCCAGCTGTTTTACAAGTTGTAGGAAGTCAGGATTTTCAGGCCCGGTTTTTTCAATTCTTACCAATATTATTATTTTTGCTGTGTACAAAAATCACTGAAAATATTCAGGGCTACAAGCTATAAAAATTATACAATATACTTTACAAAAAAGGGATGTATTAACTTTTACCAGGAGGTTACCTGTTAAAGCAATCTTCAATTAAGGCACTGTAAAACTCTTGCAAACTCCATCCCATTGCTTTTACCTGCTGTGGAACTATGCTTGCGGCACTTTGCCCCGGCACTGTATTTATTTCCAGCATATAGGGCTGGCCCTTAGCTTCGTTGTAAATAAAATCTATGCGAACCACTCCCCTGCAATTGAAAACACTGTAAGCCTTTGATGCCGCCGCTCTTACCTGGTTGGCTATCGACTCTTCCACCTGCGCTGGCGTTATTTCCTGGCTGGCACCTTCGTATTTTGCCTCATAATCAAAAAATTCTTTTTTGGAAATAACCTCAGTAATAGGCAGGGGAATGATATTGCCTTTCGATTTAAAAACGCCAATGGTAAATTCCCGGCCGCTGATGAATTCTTCCACCAGCACCTGCGAATCTTCCTTAAAAGCTTTGTCGAGCGCCAGCTGCAATCCAGCTGGTTCATTTACACGGCTCATGCCAATGCTGCTGCCGCCATTGTTGGGCTTTACAAATACCGGCAGGGTTAAAGTGGCAGCTATTTCTTCCGGCGTTACAATGGTGTCGTTAAACAGGTGCATCGATTTTGCCACCTGCAAACCTGCAAAAGCAGCTACAGCCACTGTATATCGTTTATTAAATGTTAAGGCAGAGGTAGCAGTATCGCAACTACTGTAAGGTATTTGCAAACAATCCAGGTATCCCTGTAATTTACCATCCTCGCCGGGCGTGCCATGCAAGGCAATCAATACGGCATCAAACAAAATTTTAGTGCCATCGATGGTAATAGAAAAATCATTTTTATCAACGGTTATTTTTTCCCCGTTAGCCAGTGGATGAAACCAACCGGAAGGATGGACATCAATCAAATAATGGTTCCATTTACTGCTGTCGATATTTTGTTGTATAGTAGCGGCCGTCTTATAAGAGATTACTGATTCACCCGAATAACCACCCGTAACCAACGCAATTGTTTTTTTCATTTTCTGTAGAGGGAATGTTTGAGCAAAGAAACAAAAATAGTTTGATGTTTGAACGGGGTTAACAGGCTGGGTTGGCGATTGATGAATGTTTTTTTAAAGTAATAAAAGGAATTTTGAACCACTTACAGAATTTCTATTTACGATCATAGGCAGGTCACAGTTTTTTTTGGACGTCAATTTTATAGGCGTTTTCAATATTTATCGAATTAATTCGTTTACCAAGATGATATCTTTTTTATGGCATTTGCAGTTCATAGTTTTTTTTAATTAAACGCCTTAATTCACCTTGCTTTTAAACATATTGCTGAATAAAAATGGTTATCATTAAAATATAAAGATTTGCCTTTTATCATCTTTTCGCAAAACTTTATAGTTTTTTTGCCAAAAAATTATTTTAGTTTTGATGTTAATGTAATCAATGAAACAGTTCATCTTAGCCATAATAGCCTTCGTTTATTTGGGCACTGCCACAGGTGCTACTATACATATGCATTATTGTATGGGCAAGTTGATTAGCATAGGTCTTTTGCCTGGCAAAGATGATCAATGTAACAAATGCGGCATGGAAAAAACGGATCCAAAAAGTAAAGGATGCTGCAAAGATGAACCCAAGCAAATCAAAATAGAAAAGGATCAGAAAACAACCGAGACGGCTGTACAAACAATGCAAGCTATAGCGGTTGAAATGCCTGCAGCTGCTATTGAAATTCCGCTTAATTATTTTTTTTCTCTCACAGAAAAAAGTCCTTACGGCAATGCGCCTCCTCGAAGTGCTTCCGTTGCAGTTTACATTCGCAACTGCGTTTTCCTTATTTAATCATTTACTTTTTATATAAGCCTGGCAAACATTTGCCTGGCTTTTGGCATTTCAGTCAATGCCTTTCTCTGTAATTTATTCTTCATAAATAATAAAATCAACAACATGAAATCAATTAAAATGCTGATGATGGCAGCTTTAACCATCCTGACAGTTTCTGTATTTGCACAGGATACTGGTATGCATAAAATGAAAATGCATAAAGAAAAATCAATGTACAGCTGCCCAATGCATCCCGAAATGGTAATGGACAAGCCTGGTAAATGCAGCAAATGCGGTATGGACTTAACAAAATCCAAAAAAGAGCAAATGAAAATGGACGTGATGAAAATGTACACATGCCCCATGCATGCTGATGTAACCAGCGACAAGCCCGGTAAATGCAGCAAATGCGGTATGGATTTAAAGGAAACAGGAAAATCTAAAACAACCAAATCTTACTGTTGTCCGATGCATGCCGATGTCACCAGCGATAAGCCAGGCAAATGCTCCAAATGCGGTATGGATCTTACAAAATCCAAAAAAGAGCAAATGAAAATGGATGTCATGAAAATCTATACATGTCCCATGCATGCTGATGTTACCAGTAATAAACCAGGCAAATGTCCTAAATGCAATATGGATATGAAAGAAGTATCGACAGCAAATACTGATCACAAACATTAATAAAAAATCAGACAATAAAAAAACATGGTTCAAAAATTAATTGAACTGGCTCTACGCAACAGGCTGATAGTGCTGCTTATTGCAGGCTGCCTGTTTGCGTGGGGTATTTTATCCATCAAACAAAACCCAATTGATGCCATTCCCGATTTGAGCGAAAACCAGGTAATAGTTTTTACTGAATGGATGGGCCGCAGTCCGCAGGTGATAGAAGACCAGGTAACCTACCCGTTGGTAAGCAATTTGCAAGGCATTCCAAAAATAAAAAACATTCGTGGTTCATCTATGTTTGGGATGAGCTTTGTGTATGTGATTTTTGAAGACAATGTAGATATTTATTGGGCAAGAACAAGAGTACTGGAACGGCTGAATTACGCACAACGCCTATTGCCACAGGGTATCACGCCAACATTAGGACCAGATGGAACGGGTGTTGGACATATATTTTGGTATCATCTGGATGCACCAAAAATGGATTTGGGCGAACAACGTGCCTTACCGTTGTTCGCCGCCGGCGATTACGGCGCCGCGCTCAAGCGCCTGGCCGGTCTGCGCCCGGCGGTGGATGCGTTTTTCGACAAGGTGATGGTGATGGTGGATGACGCCGCCGTGCGCGACAATCGGCTGGCGCTGCTTAATTCCCTGAGCGAGTTGTTTCTGGGCGCGGCGGATATTTCGCGCCTGCAAAGCTAGGGGAATAGACAGGATTTACAGGATTAACAGGATTCAAGACAAACCAAGGACGCTTTTGTTCTAATCCTGTAAATCTTGTTAATCCTGTCCATTCAGGTTTTCTTACATGAATCTAGATTCGTACGAAAACATGCTCGCGGCGGTGCAGGCGTTTCACGCCAAGCATCGTTTCAAGGAGCGGGGCGGCGAGGACATGACCTACCGCGTAGCGCTGATGGCCGAAGAGCTGGGCGAGATCGCCGAGTGCGTGACCAAGGGCAAAGCCAAGGAGCAGCTCGCGGAAGAATGTGCGGACCTGTTCATTCTGCTGGTCGGCACGGCGATCGCCGCCGATTTCGATCT
>JANPNY010000824.1:0-4952 GCA_031427745.1 Chitinophagaceae bacterium
TGCAAGACTGTTTTATTGGTCCACTCACTCTGGTACATGTAATACACATCTTTTGGAAAACCTGCCATATCGATTATACCAAAGTAACTACTTCGGGCAGGCCATGGATAAGGCGTTGGCTCGCCCATGTAATCAAAGCCGGTCCAGATAAACTGGCCGGATAAAAAGTTGTGCTTCTTTATAATCTTCCATGTTTCTTCATGTGTAGAACCCCATGGAGTAGAAACATGGTCGTAGGCAGAAACGGTTAAATCTGCATTGCCCTTATCAAAAGGTTTGTCCCAGCGCTCGGGCCATCGGCGAATACTGTCGGATGGAAACAAATCGTACTGTCCCCTTGTTTCCAGCGCCGAAACACTCTCCGTACTTATAAATTTTTTGCCCGGAAATAATTGTTGAAAGCCGGGGTACATGTAGTGGTGGTAATTGTAACCGATCAAATCAAGCGCACCGGATTTGATGATATTATTGGCGGTATCCGGCCTGTCGCAGGCAACAGTTACGGGTCTTGTGGCATCCAAAGAACGAACGATGGCAGCCAGCTCCTTTGCAATCGCAATGCCGGTGCTATCACCTTGCTCGGGTATTTCATTTCCAATACTCCAGATAAATACAGAGGGGTGATTTCTATCTCTCAACACCTGATCTGCAAGATCTTTTTTGTGCCATTCATCCCAATACAAATGATAGTCGTACGGGTTCTTTGGCTTTTTCCACATATCAAAAGCTTCATCCATTACAATAAAGCCCATCTTATCGCATAAGTCTAATAACTCCGGTGCAGGTGGGTTGTGCGATGTGCGGATGCCATTACAACCCATGGTTTTTAATATTTCCAGCTGCCGTTCCAAAGCCCTTGTGTTAACTGCCGATCCAAGGCAACCTAAATCGTGGTGATTGCAAACTCCATTTATTTTAAGCGATACACCATTTAATAAAAACCCTTTATCTGCATCAAATTCAAATCGACGGATTCCGAATGTGGTAATGTATTCGTCCAGCAAAGTATCCCCTTTTTTTACCTGCGTTTTAATATGGTACAGGTAAGGATCTTCTGTACTCCAAAGATGGGGCGATGAAACGGTCAGCTTCACTAAATCCTCCTCGGGCAAATGGTTGCGTCGGGGTGACATTAATTTGCTTTTAGGGCTCCGCCATTTATGGGGGATTGTGACCTGCGAGGCAATTTCGTTATTAGCGGCATCATAAACGGTTGTACTAATTATAACCGGTGTATTATTTTCAACACCGCTAAAGACAAGTTTGGTACGCACCATTACCAGCGCTGCTGATTTATTTACAACCGGCGTGGTAACATAGGTTCCCCAATTATCAACATGAATTTTATTGGTAGAAACCAGCCACACATTGCGGTAAATGCCCGAGCCGGAATACCAACGGGAATTGGGTTGCTGCGAATTATTAACCTTTACAGCAATAACATTTTTTTGACCACCGAATTTTACAAAAGCCGAAATATTATATTGAAACGAAATGTACCCATTTGGCCGCTTGCCAATAAAATTGCCGTTAACCCACACTTCGCTGTTGCGGTACACGCCATCAAAATTGATAAAGATCTCCTTGTCCCTTTGATCCTCTGACAATTCAAATGTTTTACGGTACCAGCCAATGCCGCCATTTAAGGCCCCACCACCTGTACCCGCCGGACTGTTTTTATCAAAATCACCTTCGATACTCCAATCGTGTGGCAGCGTAAGTTTGCGCCATTTATTATCTTTAAAATCGGGCTTGCTGGCCTTGGCATTATCGCCTAAATAAAATTTCCAGTCCTTATTAAAATCAAGGGTTTTTCTATCGCTGGTTTGGGCATGGGCAATGGTTAACAACAGGTTTAACAATAACAGGCAGGCAATCGGTTTTTTCATATTTTTTACTTTGGCAGGTCACGTTATTTTAAATAACTCAAATAGGGTTACAAGGTAATAATAATAGCGATTGGATGATTGGTAATGTCAATAGGGAGATGGATCTGCATAGGAGAATAAAATACCCATTGATACAACGTGCCCGAACTGAAGTACAATAAAGAACAAATGTTGAGGCAATATTCGTAAAGCCCTAATAATGCCAAACCTAATGTGTTGGGCGTTTGTGCTTCTCAATTTGGGTCTTCAAGTAATGTTTCCTATTTTTGTCTCAAATGACTTTCTACGAAAAATATAAACAATTACAAAATGAAGCTTTTCTTACAAAGCTTTTAACTGATACAGTTTACTCAACAATGTGTCTTGAAAACCAAGAGGTATCTAAACCAAAGGTTAATGAAATTGTATTGTCTGCACTTAAAGAACAACAATTAAAAGGTTTCCAATTCTTGCCTAATCAAGCTGTCAAGTAACGCAAAATTTCCTTTATCTGCTTGTTGCATTGATTGAATATAAGTCTTTCTACTTTCACCTTCTCGTTTATAAAGCTCCAAAGGTTTGTAGCCAAATTTCATTGTTACAAGATTCATAAGAAGTCGCCCAGTTCTGCCATTTCCATTATTAAATGGATGAATCTTTACAAACTCATAGTGAGCATAAATTAAAGTCTCAATAATTTCGCCTTGTGTTTTTGAAACTGAAATCTTATAGTTTAAATTATCGATAAACTGATACATCAAATGAAAAATTTGTACTGGTTCCGGTGGCGTTAATAGTCCAACAGTAACATTTACATTTCTCCATTTCCCTGCCCAATCATAGAGTTCTTCAAAAGCAGTTTTATGAATGTCAAGTATTAATAATGTCGAAATTTCAACCTCTGTATCAAGTCCAAAAACGTATAATTCGGCTTTCGTAATTCCTTTTGCTTCGTATTCGTTAAGCAAATCCTTGTCTGTCAAACCAAGCAAATTATCATCACAAAAAGGTGTCCAACTTGTATTATCATACATTGTTCAAAAATAAGTAAAATCTCAAGTTTGCAACATTTTTTTAGCATAATGCCTAACTCGGAAATTACCGAAAATTCACCCAGGTATTAGTTACATCCAGGTAAGCTTTAAATTTTTTCTTTCCCTAGTGTAGTCAGGTAATCACCCTTCCATCTGCTATGTCTAAAAAAATAATTTTATTCTTTGCAAATGATATCCCTGTTTCGTTACCAATAGCGAGTGTGTCTGCTGGTGGTCTTCTTGCTATTAGCTGATGAGTTCCCATGGTGAGATATACCAGCTGTTCGTTACCCATGTTTTCATAGGCAATCACCTTTAAGCGACAATCTGCTGTAGTGGCCAGGTCATCTGATACAACAAGGTCTTCGGGACGGATGCCAATTTCGATGGGCTTACCCAAATACGGCAGCAGGGATGCTGAGATTTGGGAGCCCAATGCTATGCGACATTCGCCATTTTCATGAAGAAAGAAATACTCTCCTTCCTGCTGCAACGATCCTGTTAAAAAATTCATTGAAGGCGATCCGATAAACCCTGCTACAAACCTGTTGGCGGGGTGATTGTACAAGTGCATGGGCGTATCAATCTGCATCAGCTGGCCTTTGTTTAATACAGCTATCCTGTGGCCCAAAGTCATGGCCTCTGTTTGATCGTGTGTTACATAAATCATGGTAGCATTTATCTCCCGGTGAAGGCGCTGCAATTCAATACGCATCTGGCTCCGCAACTTTGCATCGAGGTTGCTTAGCGGCTCATCAAAAAGAAAAACTTTTGGCCTGCGGATGATCGCCCTTCCAATTGCAACCCGTTGCCTTTGGCCACCCGATAATGTTTTTGGTTTACGAAAAAGTTCATCTTCTATCTCCAGTAATTGTGCCGTCTGCATCACCCGTTCTTTAATTTCACTTTTGCTGAAATTTTTAATCTTTAATCCAAAGGCCATATTATCATACACAGTCATGTGCGGATACAATGCATAGTTTTGAAAAACCATTGCAATATCCCTGTCTTTTGGACTAAGGTCATTTATCCGTTTGCCGTCAATGGCCAGGGTTCCTTCACTGATATCCTCCAGCCCTGCAATCATGCGAAGCAAGGTTGATTTGCCGCAGCCCGATGGGCCTACCAACACCATAAATTCTTTATCTTTTACTGTGAAAGAAATATCATCAACAGCTTTTTTTCTACCCCTCTCCTTATCCACATCTTCATAAATTTTGGAAATATTTTGTAAGGTAACTTCTGCCATAATATTTTATTTATGAAATGAATTTAAAAAATATGCCTTCGTAATCCTGGTAATGCGGCAGGCCAGGTCCAGTTCCCCGGAGGCTAAAATAAAATCATCTTTATACGATGCAATTCCGGTTGTAAAAACTACGTCTGTTAAATAAATCCGGTCACTGATGGATGCGGTGAGCAAGGCATTTGCTTCGAGCAACGGCATGTTATCTTCCATGTGTAGAATTATTGCAGGATCGTCTTTATCCAGCAGTGCCCAAAAGGTTCTGTAACAGCCAACATCCGTTTTGTTTTCCACGCCATGGTACAGCATCAGCCAGCCACCCGGTGTAAGTACCGGAGGTGTTCCTCCGCCAATTTTTACATTGGATAGGGAGGATTTCCTCGCCCTTAAAAATGCTTTATCAGAGGGTTTCCAATGCAATAAATCCGGTGAAGATGCCAGGTGTATGGCTGCGCCCGGATGATACAACGAATCAGGTGCAGTTGCAAAATAACATTCACCCATTGGCCTGGTAAGTGCATAAAAATTATTTTGAATTTTACCTTCAAACAACAACATATCTTTATTCTGATGATCCAGTACAATTCCAAGACAGGTATAATTTAATCCATCATCGGAAACATAGAGCATAGTTGAATGCCGCTCTGAGCTTACACAACAGGCAGTCATGTGATAACGATTGTCAATCAAAGAAATCCTCGGATCTTCAATGCCATATTCCTGGCTGGTAAACTGGGGTGCAATTATTTTATCGTAATGAATTTGAATGATGGCCGCACCATCTTCGGTTAACTCAACTGGAAG
>JANPNY010000825.1:0-1753 GCA_031427745.1 Chitinophagaceae bacterium
ATCGTAGAAAGAACATTTGCATGGATTGATACCAATAGAAGAAACTCAAAAAATTACGAACGGCTTAATAATACAAGTGTAGCAATGGTACATTTATCTGCTATAAGGATTATGGTGAATCGTTTTTAGACAGCTTCTAAGAGAATTAACTATTTTATTAATTATGACATCAGTGTTCAATAAGGATTCTTTTAGTCAAATATCTGCTGATTCGTTAGGTAAATACAGCTACCCCCTTATCGCACTAAATAATAATTATTTCGGCGGCGGAACATGTTTTTTTATTAAAAAGAACAGTTCCTTTTATTTAGTGTCTGCAAAGCATAACGTACTTGGTTGTGATGATTTTGGTAATTTAGAACCCGAATTTCCTAATCAACTTATAGTAGGCCTTATTAAAGATATAAAACACAGCTTTACAATTGATACCAAGGTAGAAAGAGGCAAGGTTAGCTGCAAGGGTTAGGGTTGTGATATCTATGTAAAAAAGATTGATCCTTCATATGCAAACTTTTATAATTCCGTTGAAGCTTTCATAAAACCATCATTATTATCATTTACCACCTTGGAGGTTTTTGGGTACCCAGAAGAAGTTTATAGAAAAGATATTGCAGCTATACCAAGCAGGTCTATTCATTCAACGATTCATATGGAAACTTTTGATTTTGATTATGCTAGAGATTCGCTCGATAAGATCGATACTTTACAAATGAGAATTTCCTGCCCTGCAAGTGTTAGTGTTACACATGGATTTTCTGGTGCACCCCTATTTCTTCAGGACAGCGCTAAAGGTAACTGGCGTTTGGTGGGGTTAATTCGTGGCGGAGGTCCAGCAATGTTGAACTCGAGAAAATCACTCTATTTCGTAGATATAAAGCATATAATGGCGATTATAGATAAAATCCATTAAAACTTTTTAATACCTAACGAATCTAACATCAATGTCGCTTGTTATAAATACACATCATCCCCGCTAATCTTAGCTTTAACAAATTTTCAGGATATTGATCCAATCAAAAACAGGCTACTCAAAAAGTAGCCTGCCCAATATAAATTCAATATAAAATTCCTATTCAGTTTCTGGAGTTGGATCGGTAGATTCTTCAATGCTTGTTGCATCTGAGGCATCTGAACCTTCGGCTTCCGGCAAAATGATTACCGGGCTTTCCTCTGCAACAATTACCTCTTCCTGCTCGTCCAGTTTTGTGATGGCGGCAATAGCATCTCCTTCATCAACCCTTATTAATTTTACTCCCTGGGTTGCCCTGCCCTGCTCGCTAACACTTGCCACACTCATACGGATTGTAACGCCGCTTACACAGGTAATCATCAGATCTTCCTTTTCTGTAACATCCAATAAACCTACCAACGAACCGGTTTTTTCCGTTACATTAATGGTTTTAACACCCTTTCCACCCCTGTTGGTAACCCTGTAATTTGGTTCGTTTGTAACGGGGTCATTTAAAAATGTACGTTTACCGTAGCCTTTTTCACTCACCACCAAAATAGTACGGGTTTTATCTTCTCTATTTACACAAACCATCCCCACCACTTCATCATTGGCATCATCTACATCAATTCCGTAAACACCAATACCACCGCGGCCTGTAGACCGTACTTTCTCTTCCGGGAAACGAATGGCACGGCCACTCTTAACTGCCAGCATTATTTCAGAGTTACCATCAGTAAGTTTGGCTTCTAATAACTGATCTCCTTCTAAGATATTTATGGCGTTGATACCATTTTGTCTTGG
>JANPNY010000826.1:0-1752 GCA_031427745.1 Chitinophagaceae bacterium
CAAAAAATCAACCCAAAATAAACGCCTTTTAATTGCCTGAAACCCCTGTTTTATCGTACTTTTGCCCGAATCTTAATTTTACCTATTAAAAGAGATTTTGAATCAAAATATGAGTACAGAAAACGAAGCAATTCCAGCCCCAGCTAATTCGGGTTATGGCGCAGATAGTATACAGGTTTTAGAAGGATTAGAAGCAGTACGTAAAAGGCCCGCCATGTACATTGGCGATATTGGCGTAAAGGGTTTACACCACCTTGTTTACGAAGTAGTAGATAACTCCATTGATGAGGCCCTTGCAGGGCATTGTAAGAATATCCTAGTAATTATCAATGAAGATAATTCAATTACTGTAGAGGATGATGGAAGGGGAATCCCAACCGGATTGCATACAAAAGAAAATCGTAGCGCACTTGAAGTTGTTATGACGGTTTTACATGCTGGTGGTAAATTTGATAAGGATTCTTACAAAGTTTCAGGCGGTTTGCATGGGGTAGGTGTAAGTTGTGTGAATGCCTTGAGTTCAAAACTTCATGTAACTGTAAACAGAGACGGTAAATCGTTTGAGCAGGAATATTCAAAAGGTATCCCGAAATACCCGGTACGGGAAACCGGCAGTTCCGATAAACACGGCACCCAGGTTCAGTTCTGGCCGGATCTTACCATTTTTTCCAGTGGAATTTATAACAGGGAAATACTTGAAGGTCGCTTGCGTGAACTGGCTTTTCTTAATAGAAAAATAAACATCGTAATACAGGATTTACGGGAAAAAGAGGATGACGGTAGCACCTACACCAAAACTTTTTACAGTGAAGGCGGTATTGTAGAGTTTGTAGAAATGCTGGATAAAAATGCCAACAGAAACCCCCTTTTACCAAATGTTATTTATTGCGATGGCAGGGACGAAGCATCCAACGTTGCAGTGGAAGTAGCCATGATTTACAATACAGGCTACCAGGAAAACCTTTTCAGTTACGTAAACAATATTAATACCATTGAAGGTGGTACACACGTAGCAGGTTTCAGGCGGTCAATCACCAGGGTTTTTAAAAGCTATGGTGAAAAAGAAGGTATGTTTGAAAAAGCCAAGGTTGAAATTGAGGGAGATGATTTCAGGGAAGGGTTGAGTGCTATTATTTCTGTAAAAGTACCTGAACCTCAGTTTGAAGGTCAAACTAAAACCAAGTTAGGGAATAATGATGTAATGGGTATTGTAGACAGTACGCTTAGCCGGGTGCTGGTTGCTTTCCTGGAAGAAAACCCTAAAGATGCAAAGACAATCATCCAAAAAGTAATATTGGCTGCACAGGCCCGGGCAGCAGCTAAAAAGGCACGGGATATGGTACAACGCAAAAGTGTACTTACCGGGGGTGGATTGCCGGGTAAATTGGCCGATTGCAGTGATAAAGATCCTCACCGTTGTGAGTTATATCTTGTTGAAGGAGACTCTGCAGGTGGTACCGCCAAACAAGGGAGGGACAGAAGTTACCAGGCTATTCTTCCCCTGAGAGGTAAAATATTGAATGTGGAGAAAGCGATGGAACATAAAATTTATGACAACGAGGAAATCCGGAATATGTTTACAGCACTTGGAGTAAAAATTGGCACGTTAGAAGATCCAAAGGCGCTGGACATTTCCAAACTTCGCTATCATAAACTAATCATCATGACTGATGCGGATGTGGATGGAAGTCATATTGCAACCTTGATCCTTACTTTTATTTTCAGGTACATGAAGGCATTGGTGGAACAAGG
>JANPNY010000827.1:0-2250 GCA_031427745.1 Chitinophagaceae bacterium
TTCAATCATATCTCTCACGTCGCCATCGACTATTACGCCTGCAGAACCGTTGCCCATTGCAAACAAATTTCCTTTATTATCACTTTGCAATAAAATCCCTTTACCTGCATCTTCCCTGCGCCAGTGTTTGGCGGCGCACAGCAATTGACAAAAACAAAAAATGCGTTTTTTTCATGTTGTATATTTTAGGTTTAACCCTTGAAATATTTTAAAAACATTGTTTATTCATTAGCCAAAGCCCTATCTAAATGAACATACCCACCCTCTACATGAATCAATTGCCCTGTAGTATGACTTGATTTTTCTGACAAAATAAAAGCAGTCATATTGGCTATTTCTTCAGGTGTGGTCATTCGCTTATCTAATGGAATTCTGGATGTAATCTCTTTCAACTTTTCTTCAGCATTTGGTAAAATTTTAATCCAACTTTCGTATTGTAGAGTCCAACATTCTGCTACTACAATGGCATTTACACGTATGCCATATTTCAACAATTACCATCAATATTATCTCGAAATGATTTCTTTTATTCTTTATCATGGTATTGATGTCAATCATTAACCAAAAAATTGACCATCCGGCGCAATAGCACGGCCAGCTTTGCTACAGATAATGACGTATGGATTTTATCCTCATTTTCATTTAGTTTGTCTGCAACCTTTTCAGGTAATTGTACATTCTCCAAAAATTTTACTTCCTCATCTATCCAGCCATTTATTTGTTCCTTTAAGGAAGGCATATTAGGATTGTAACAGCAGTTTGGTTTTAAAGTAAGTTGATTTATTTTTTTCTGTTCAAATCGCAAAGCAACTACTTTTTCTTGATTGGTAAGCATTTCTGTCATTAATTCTTTCAGCGATTCATACTTATAAGTAGTGAAATTATCCATCACAATCCTTTATAAATCCATCTTAAAGAATAGAATCTGTCATTAATATTGCTTTATAATTTTTGAAAATAAACGATTTAATACATATGATTACCGCACAGCGCAACTTTAATAATGGCTATATTATAGCTATATCTTTTATATCTGCTTTAGGAGGTTATTTATTTGGATTTGATTTTGCGGTTATTTCCGGCGCCCTACCTTTTTTAAAAGTTCAATTTGGATTGAATGAATATTGGGAAGGATTTACTACCGGATGCCTTGCTTTAGGGGCAATCATTGGTTGCCTGGTTGCTGGAGGGGTAGCCGAGAAATATGGAAGGCGGTATGGCTTATTGACTGCAGCTTCCATATTCGCTATTTCATCGTTAGGGATGGCAACGGCCAATAATCTTACGATGTTTATTTTTCCAAGATTTATAGCTGGTATTGGAGTGGGAATGGCATCGATGTTATCTCCATTATATATTGCAGAAGTAACTCCATCGCATATTAGAGGGCGTATGGTTGCAATTAATCAACTAACCATTGTAATTGGTATTTTAATTACCAATCTTGTAAATTATTCTTTGCGGAATAGTGGTACGGAAGCATGGCGTTGGATGTTTGGTTTAGGGGTAATACCTTCCACCTTGTTTGTTATTGGAGTGTTATGGTTGCCGGAAAGTCCAAGGTGGCTTTTACAGGCAGGGAAAAGAGACAAGGCTCAAAAAATATTAAGTAAAATTGGGGGTAAGAATTATGCGGAAGAATCTTTAATTAGTATGGATAAAACTATTACGTCAAATTCAAAAATTTCATACAGATCAGTTTTTGGAAAAGCAGTTTTTCCTGCTGTATTGATCGGAATTGGACTTGCCGTTTTTCAGCAATTGTGCGGTATAAATGTAGTATTTAATTATACTGCTGTGTTATTTGAAAGTATTGGTTTCTCAAAAGATGACCAGTTGTTAGAAACTGTTTTCATAGGGGGAATAAATTTAGTCTTTACCATTTTAGCAATGTCGTTGGTAGATAAATTGGGTAGAAAGCCTCTAATGCTGATTGGTGCCGGAGGATTAGCAATATTGTATATAATTATAGCGAATTTGCTGGGGGTTAGGTCTGCGAATGTTTCATGGTTCCTATTGGCCGCTATCGGTTTATATGCTACCTCTTTGGCACCTGTTACCTGGGTATTAATTTCCGAAATTTTCCCCAACAAAGTAAGGGCTGCTGCCATTTCTGTAGCAGTGCTTTGCCTTTGGGCTGCTTATTTTATTTTAACTTTTACCTTTCCCATTTTATATAGCAAGCTGCAAGACAAGACATTTTACATTTATGCGGCTGTTTGCGTTATAGGATTTCTATTTGTTTATTTT
>JANPNY010000828.1:0-5960 GCA_031427745.1 Chitinophagaceae bacterium
GCATGATTCCAGTAAGTGTTTTCGTAAACTAATGGAGGCGTTGTCTGTATTGCTTAAAAAAGTATTTTTAATTACTACACCTGCTTTACCATCTACTCTTAATATTTTAATAAAATGCTGTAAAAACAAGTAAGCCGTTTCGCCGGTTTTAATGGGAAAGTTTTGCTGTACTTCTGCTCTTTCCTTTCCGCCAAAAGGTGGATTGGCCAGTACAATATCATGTCTGTCCTTCTCCTGTATATCTGCAATATTTTCTGCCAGCGTATTGGTATGAATAATGTTGGGGGCTTCTATGCCATGAAATATCATGTTCATAATGCCAATAATATAGGCCAATCCCTTTTTCTCTTTTCCGTAAAATGTACGCTTTTGAAGCACCTCAATTTCCTTTGTGGTTAGGTTTTGAAGTTTGCCTTTACTGTGGCGCATGTAATCAAAGGCTTCGCACAAAAAACCCATGCTGCCACCGGCACCATCATAAACACTATTACCAATTTTAGGGTCAACCACTTTAATAATGGTTCTTATCAGGGGACGAACCGTATAATATTCGCCACCGTTACGCCCCGCATTACCCATGTTCTGTATTTTTCCTTCATACAGATGGCTCATTTCGTGTTTCTCAGCGTGGGTTCTAAAACGTAGTTCATCAATACGGTTTATTACCTCTCTTAAATTGTAACCACTTTGTATTCTGTTTTTAAGTTCGCTAAAAATCTCACCAATTTTATATTCAATGGTATCAGCACTTTCGGCATCGGCTTTAAATTTTTTGAGGTAGGGAAATAGTTTTAAGTCCACAAAATCTTTTAGGTCGTCACCAGTCACCGCTTTGTGGTGGTCAAGTTTGCCGTCCTTGTCCTTGGGCGTTGCCCAAACGGTCCATTGAAATTCTTTTGCAATTATGTTGGTGTAAGTCTTGCCCGAAAGTTCGGCTGCTGTGGCTTTGTCCTTCTCCAGGTCGTCCAAATATTTTAGGAACAAAACCCAGGAAGTCTGCTCTACATAATCCAATTCGCTGCCACAGCCTGCGTCTTTGTGTAGTATGTCGTCTATATTTTTAAAAGTTTGTTCAAACATTAGTTGGTTTTGTTTTGTGGTTAGGTTTCAGTGCTTTGCACCCGGACTTGTACAAAAACAATGGTTACCCTGCTAAATGTAAGCGCAAAAGATTAATAAACAATAAGATAAAGCAGTTGCCTCTGAATAATTACCCTACCTATGAGTACCTGGTCGGTTTGAGTGCGTAGGCGGTAATTTTTATGGGGAAACATTGCGTGGCAAAACCATCAAGGGGTGGGTAAATATGCCCGGAATTTATTTTTTGGAATAAATTTAATGATACACTCCAAACTGAAATAGTCACCTCAATCTATCAAAAATATTTTCAAGTGTTCCGTCTTTACATTTCTGTTCAATCGTTCCTTTATTGAAACGATCTGCTCTAAAAATTGCTGTCAAATACATGGAGGTATCCAGCAATGAGCAGCGGGAATAATCAAAGTTTTTGTCATTGATATTTTTCCATCCTTGGTGCCATGCCATCCAATCAAAACTGAAAATTAATTTCAGGGCGTACATCATTTTATGCAAGTCCTGAAAAGTATTGGTGCACATAAATTCATCGTTATATTCATCCCTTTTCAAAGTGTCAAACAGCTGAACAATCTTTTGAAAATCTTCTTTTGCAATGGAATTTAAATATTGCTCCTGTTCATGAAAAACCGGGTCGTTAGGGTTGAATGTGGCAGCGTCCAATTCTTTTTTGCTGCTATAAATTTTACCTAAGTATCGTTCGAGTTCAATATGGTTGCTGATGATGCTTTCTTCGTCGGGAAAGATTTCTTCACCGGCTTCTTGTTTGGCTTCTGTGATTACAAGCCCGACTAAAGAATTGGAAGCAACATCGGATGATTCTCTGAACTTTCCTTTGCCACGCCATCTTAGTATGGCTGCAAAAGGCGGAAAGATTGTCATCTGCAAACCTGTTGCTTCGCTTTCCCAAAAATCATCTTCATTCAGTCGCATTTCAACCTGCTTAGCTTTTAGCAGGCTCTCAGGGCAATAACCATCAAAGTAAATTTCCATATTGTGCAGTTGTTTTTAAATGAATGGTAGATAATTTTAACATGCTCACTTATCGCAAAAATCGTCTTGCTCTGTGACTTCGGGTGTTGGTCAAAAGACCAACACCAAAAGACCAACACCGGCGTATGCGTATTAAGTTGCTTTTTTTTATGCCTTACCAACAAGGGCAAAAAAGCTGATATTTTAATTCAAATTTTTGCACACGAAAAATAAATTAATGAACAACCTGTCTTTTTATTTTTAGTTACGTGCTTTAATTGGGTAGGGTGGCCTTACTGGCACAACTGGTGGATTTTTTTCTAATTCTTTTAAGGCTACTTCTATTGCTTTTTGCAATTGCGGATCGTTTCCTTTTATTACATCGGCAGGGTTTTGCTCTACCTCAATATCCGGTGCCACCCCTGTATTTTCTACCACAAAACCTTCTTTGGTCCAGATAGCCACATTGGGGGCGGTTACTTCTCCTCCGTCTATAAATTCGGGAAAGCCTAAAATGCCTACCAGCCCACCCCAGGTGCGTTTGCCTATCAATACGCCTACTTTAAATTTCCTGAACATCCATGGCAGCATATCGCCACCAGACCCTGCAGTTTCATCTATCAGCATTACTTTAGGCCCCTGGATAGAAGCGCTTGGAGATTTTAAATCTTTACCATAACGCATATTCCAGTAAGCCTGCTGTGGGTTCTGTAATAAGTTGATATAATAATCTGCCAATTGTCCACCACCATTAAATCTTTCATCTACAATAATTGCTTTTTTATTGGCTTGTGGAAAAAAATATCTTTTAAAATATTCGTGACCTAAATCTGCAGTATTGGGAACATATACATAAGCCACCTGGCCATTGGTGGCTTCATTTACTTTCTTCAGGTTACCTTCTACCCAATCCCGGTTGCGTAAGGATAATTCATTATCAACCGGAACAACTTTTACCACTCTTGAATTTTTATAATCCGGCGTAGAGCTGATGGTGATCTCTGTTGTTTTACCTGATGTATTTTCAAAATAGCGATAGATATCTTCGGCAGCAGTAAGGTTATTTCCGTTGACTGCTAAAATATATTCACCTGTTTTTATATTAACTCCTGGCTCAGTTAAAGGAGATTTTAAATTCGGTGTCCAGTTGAGGCCGCCATAGATTTTTTTTATTTGATAACGGTTACTATTAACCGCATAATCAGCGCCTAATAAACCGCCATTTACTTTTAGTGGGTTAAACAAATGGTCACCGGCATTGGAAATTCTGTGGTGGCCTACTGCAAGCTCACTGCACATCCATTGAATTAGTAAATTCACATCGCTTCTGCAGGCTAAATCTGGTAAAAAAACTGCATATTTTTGTTTAACGGCCAGCCAGTTTAAGCCATGCATACCGGGGTCATAAAAGTAATCCCTGTTTACCCGCCATGCTTCTTCAAATATGTTTTTCCATTCGGCAATGGGATCTGTTTTTATTTCTATCGCTGCTATATTAACCGCAGCCTTAACTGTTGTGGGTTTTATTCCCGCATCTATAATAGTCCATACTTTTGCTTTTGAGTAAAGCATTTTTTTGCCATCGGCAGAAATAATATAACTATCCATTTCGGCTATCTCAGCATCTTTACGGCTCTTTAAATCATATTTATGCAAAGTGCCATTGCCGGAATTATCGGGGAGCATAACAAGATAATACAGCTCATCTTCTTTACCTGTTCCCAATTGGGCTAAATTGCCCGCAGGTACCGGCAGGTTTACAATCCTGTTTTCAATACCTTCCCAGTCTATGCGTACTGCTGTTGGTTTTTTTTCTGGTGCAGGTATTATTTTTTTATTTTTATCTACTACCTGCGTCACCGTTACAGTGTCTGTCTTTGCAGCTTCCTCATCATTTTCTTTTGCAAATGGGGAGATGGTTTCTTTTTGTAAATTAACCAGATAAATAGAATTGGTCAGGCGCATATCTGCATTAGATTGATCAAACCAATTGATTACCGGGCCTGCATCAGTAGAGGCAAAAAAGTATAAATACTTTCCGTCTTTATCAAACTTTGGTTCCGATGCATCGCTTAATCCATCAGTAAGTGCTAATGATTTTTTTTGTTCTGTTGAGTAGAGATAAATTTTTTTAAACTGTGTTTCGGTTACTTTAGTATATGTTATCCATTTGGAATCGGAAGACCAGTCGCCCAGTAAATTACGGAAGGCTCCCGGCACATAGAGTTCATCAGCATCTATTTTTGTAATAGCCGCAGTGGCAATATCCAACAGGTACAGGTTTCTTCCATTATCTGCAAAACTTATTTTTTTACTATCCGGCGACCATGCAGCAAAAGCATAAAACCCAGTTCCATTTAATTTAAAAATTTTTGCATCTCCTTTTCCGTCCTGCGCTTGTAAATAAAGCTGGTATTCGCCTGAGGCATCAGAAAAATAAGCAATTGTTTTTCCGTCGGGAGACCAGGCAGGATATTTTTCATGAGTACCGGTAGTTTGTGTAAGGTTGCGGTAATCACCTTTTTCTGCAGGCACGGTAATAATTTCTCCCCGGCAATCAAAAACAGCTCTTGCACCTGTGGGCGAAATATCGGCTGTTCTTATAAATTCGGTACCCTTTACAAAATGAGATCTTAGCTCCAGCAGATCTGCTGCAATACCAATTTTTAATTTTACAACAGCAGAAGTATTTAAGGTATAAGTATGCAGGTAGCCGGCCTGTTCAAAAACAATGCGCCCATCTTTTGCTGCTGCATTCAGCACGGGAAAATTTTTAAAATCGGTTAGCTGATCTGTTTTTTTTGAATCAATATGGTATGCATATAAATTAAACTCACCGTTACGGTCGCTTCTGAAATAGATGGTATTGCCCAGCCATATAGGGCTTACATCATTACAGCCGCCATCCGGTTGCGGAATTTTTACAACGCTTTTATCCCCAAAAGAAAAAATATTTATCGTGGCAATCATACCACCTCTGTAATGTTTCCATTGTTTAAAAGCATCGCTTAAAGGTGTGTAGGCCATTTGTTTTCCGTCGGGCGAATAAACAGCATAATTGGCATTGGGTATTTCTAACTGAGTAGCCATACCACCGGTAACCGGCACCGTAAACAACTGTGCATAGCGGTTAGTAAACACTGCCCTTTGCGAAATAAATAAAACTGCTTTTCCATCGGGTGTAAATCCTCTTACAAAATCCGGGGAGGGATGCCAGGTAAGCCTTGTGGGAATACCACCTTCTACCGGAATAATAAATACATCTGTATTGCCATCGTACTGGGCGCTGAAGGCAATTGTTTTACCATCGGGCGAAAATACAGGATTCGATTCTATGCCTCTGTCCACCGTTAGCCTCCGTGGTTGAGTGCCATCTATATTGGCTATCCACAAATCTTCGGCATAAATAAAGGCAATGTTACTGGCACTTACCGCTGGTTGAGAAAGCATCCTGGTATCTGTAATATCTATTGCAAATAATTGGGCAGGTAAACCCAATAAAGAGGATAAAAGAAAATAATATATTATTTTACCGTATCGCATATTTTTTTTTGAAAAGTGTATAAAATTAATTTGCCTGATAATATTATATATAATAAATGAGAATAAGAAATATGGGTAACCATTTATAACCTGGGTTAGAAGTTTTTAAAAACTAATCTGGTTAAAAAGGGATAGTAAAAAGACCGTATCCTTCTATGTTTTGCCAGAGTATATAAACTCAAAAAAAATATTTTTTATTTTCTTTAAATCTCCACGCCCTCGAACTTATAGTTCATCTGGATGGCGTGCGACTTAATGGTAATGCCCTTCTCACGCTCCAAGTCCATGCTATCCAACACCTGCGCCTGCATTTGGCGGTTAGTAAGTGTGCCGGTAAACTCCAAAAGGCG
>JANPNY010000829.1:0-10405 GCA_031427745.1 Chitinophagaceae bacterium
GTCGCCGCACTCTGATTCGCTGACCTGTCGGCCCCGCCGACGGTACGGAAACGGAACACTTTTTAATTTTGCCATTAGATAAATATTTAAATAATGAGAGTCACAATTTCATGCCAATATCAACGGACGAATTTATTGTTGAATTCCAGTACAACAAGGTTTTTACAATGGCCTTGCGTTTTTATTGAATGCGGCCAAATTGCAAGTCGGGGAAAACATTCCTCAACCGGATGAGTTCTGCAAACTGCATCGATGTGCTATTTATAAATGCAGCGGGAATAGCTTTTTTCGCAGCAGCCAGAACTGTAAAGGATTAATCAAAAGAGTGTACAACCAATAGAGCAAACAATTTGAAAGATGACAAAACTTTAGAAAGAGTCGTTATCGAAACGTCATCCGTTTTTTAATCTTTTACAACCATTGGTTTTTCAAGTTTTAAAAATTCCAATGGCTGTAAATGCGTGCCGGTAAGTCCATCTTCGGGAAAAGCTATTCGCTCGCCCATATCTGCATAACCATGGCGTTTGTACCAATCAATTAATTCTGTACGCACAGATATTACACTCATATAAATGGCTGTAATTTTTAACTGGCTGGCGTATTCCTCTGCAGCAGCCAACAGTTCTTTACCCATTCCCCCACCCTGCATTCCCGGTGCTACACTAAACATGCCCAGGTACAATTTTGAGCCATGCTGTTGCAGGTTTACACAGCCTGCAAGAAAGCCTTCGTAGTGGGTAAATTTTAAAAAAACGCTTCCCGGTTGTTGAATTACCTGTTGCAGGTTAGCTGCATCTGTGCGTCTTTCACCGGCTATAAGATGGGCTTCACTCGTCCAGCCTTGTTTGCTGCTTTCTCCCCGGTATGCACTGTTAAGTAGTGCTTCCAGAGTGGGGATATCTGTTAATGTTGCAATAGAAATGGCGGGATTACTAAATAGACTCATATGACTGCAAAAGTAAAATTTATCTGTGAAAACTTCAGGTTAAGTAGTTAATTAAATAACCACTTAATAAATCGGATTTTACAATAAAAACCCTCTTCACCAAAATACAAAATTCAAAGTAGTTTTATAAAGCTACCTTCAATCGAATACTGGCAATTTGCCCAATTCAGCTTCCCAATTATATTGATTGCAAACAATCTTTAACATACTAATCAATAGTTTTATTGATAACAATGTTGGCATCGCCCAAAATTTTTTGCCTTCAGCACTTGCCTTGCACCTGAAAGAAAATCTGGCTGCATTGTACGCCAACAAAGAATTCCAGCCTGCCGGTACCGGAAACAGTGTTTTAAGTGTTCAAAACAAACTGGTGAGAAGTGACATGATTTATTGGCTTGACAAAAAGCACAATGACGAGTACGAAAATGATTTTTTCAAATTGATTGATCTTTTCGTAAGTCATTTAAACAGCACCTGCTATACAGGGATAACAGGATATGAATTTCATTATGCCTTGTACGAAACCGGCAGTTTTTATACCAAACACCTGGATCAGTTCCGCAATAACGACAGCAGAAAATATTCGATGATACTGTATTTAAACCCCGACTGGAAAAAACCTGACGGAGGTGAATTGCGCATTTTCCACCACAACAGTCAGCAGGATATTGCCCCGCTAAACGGTACCAGTGTGTTCTTTAAAAGCAGCGAACTGGAGCATGAGGTTTTACTAACCAACAAGCCAAGAATGAGCATTACCGGCTGGTTAAAAGTAGATTGATGAAAACTTCCTGCTATTAGCTAAAAAAATCACTCATACTATTAATTGCTTCAATCAATATTATTTTTACTTTCCCTCCATCTCCACACCCCTTTAAATAATTCCATCACCACAATAATGGATAGCGAGGCAGGCAATAGCAATATCCATTCGTTAAAATTTATGGGTTCTAATTGTAATACATTACTCAACAAAGGAATGTAGGATGCAGCAATACTTACCAACTGTGCCAGCAGAATTCATCCCAGCAAAACATAGTTATCTTTTATTGGGAGCTTAAACAAACTTTTGGTCTCCGACCTGCAGTTGAGCACATGAAAATTCTGTAACAACACCATCAACATCATCACCACGGTTCTTGCATGTTTTTCCGTGTAGCCAAGCCTGTAAATAAGATAATACCAAACGCTAAAAACCAACCCTGCAATAAAAACCCCGGAAATAATAATTTCGCTATTCATCAATTTATTAAAGATGCTTTCACCCGGCTTACGGGGCGGTTTTTGCATCACTGTTTCGTCGCCTTTTTCAAATGCCAGGGCAATTTCCTGTATGCCATTGGTTACCAGGTTTAGCCATAATAACTGCACTGCAAGAAAGGGTAAAGAAATATTGGTAAAAATGGCCAGGGCAATAGTAAGTACCTCGGCTATACCCGTGGATAAAAGCATGTAAATAATCTTCCGGAGGTTATCAAATGTATAGCGCCCCTCCTCTACCCCGACGGTGATAGAGGCAAAGTTGTTATCAGTAATAATAATGGAAGCGGCCTCTTTGGCCAAATCTGTGCCCGCCCCCATGGCAACACCAATATGTGCTGATTTAAGTGCAGGTGCATCGTTGGCACCATCGCCTGTAACAGCAACAAAATGCCCCAACGATTTCATGGCTTCTACAATGCGTTGTTTTTGTAATGGGGCTACCCGTGCAAAAACTTTTTTGTATTGAATTTTTTTTGCCAGTTCCGGAATGGGCAACCGGTCCATGGCTGATAATTCGGCACCTGTAATAATATCCTCTTTTTTTGAAGCAATGCCCAATTCTGTGGCAATGGCTAGCGCTGTAGACGGATGATCGCCGGTTACCATTAGCACCTCTACACCTGCCCGCTTACATTCCACCACTGCATCTTTAGCCTCCGGGCGCAATGGATCAATCATCCCGATAAGACCAATTAATTCCAGCCGTGGCAGTTGTTCAATGGTAGCTGTTTCTACAACATTGCCCGCCAACGCAAGCACTCTTAACCCTTCCGAGGCCATTTGTTCGGCGGTTGCAGCAATGGCGGCTCTGTCCGCCTCCGGCAGTTGAAGCAATACCACTTCCACTGCACCTTTCATTGCAAAATGTAACGAGCCTTTGTCCTTAAAAAATACAGCCGAATACTTTCGTTCTGATTCGTAAGGAATCAGTTGAACAATTTCAGTTTCCTGCTTAAAAAAGCCGGGATCTTTTCCAATTTTGTATGCCAAAGCCCTCAACGCAACGTCCACCGCATCACCGTAATGTTCCCACCCTGTTTCAATTTTGCGGAGTATGCCTTCGTTAGAAATAATGCTTGCTAAAATAAACCGGTGCAACTCAACATTCATTTCTGTTAGCTTATTGTCCCCATCCATAATATTTCCGTCACCATTGTATCCCTGCCCCGTAACATTGTAGAATTTATTACCCGGTAAACAGATTTTCTTAACCAGTTGCTGATCGAGTGTCAGCGTTCCGGTTTTATCCGAAGCAATCATGGTGCAACTGCCCAGCCCTTCCACAGCCGGCAGTTTACGTACGATAACATTTTTTTTGGCCATCCGCCTTGTGCCGATAGATAAGACAACTGTTAAGGCAACAGGCAGACCTTCCGGAATGGCAGAAACACCCACCGCCACCATTAAAAAGAAAATTTTTGCAGCAGGCATTCCTTCTGCATATCCTACAAAACCAAGTATAATACAAACGACCAGTAAGACAATACTGATCATTTTAGAGAAAGATTCCATCCGCTTAATTAGAGGTGGCTTTTCCGATTCGGTGGTACGCAGCGAATCTGCAATCTGGCCTATTTCCGTTAGTGCAGCGGTTGCTGTTACCACACCGGTTCCCCTGCCTTTTTGTACTGTTGTAGCTGCAAAGGCCATGTTTAAACGGTCGCCGATTGCCAGTGCCTCTCCCCCTTTTAATACGTCGGTATTTTTATTAACTGCTACAGATTCTCCAGTAAGCAGGGCTTCTTCTACAGACCAGTCAATTACTTCTATCAGTCGTAAATCTGCCGGTACTTTAAACCCCTATTCCAACAACACTACATCACCTGGAACCAATTGTTCTGAATCAATTTGATGAATACTCCCATCACGCCTAACCCTACAGTTAACTTTAACCATGCTCCGCAATGCATGCGCACTGTTTTCTGCCCGCCATTCCTGGTAGGTGCCCAACACAGCGTTGATAACAATAATAACGGTAATGAAAATTGCGTCCTGTAGATCGCCGGTAAATGCTGAAATTATACCAGCTGCAATCAAAACATAAATCAGCGGGCTTAAAAACTGCCGGAAAAATAATTGCAACAGGGAAACTGACTTTGGCTGAGGAATGCTGTTGAGGCCAAATTCCTTTTGACGAATGGCTACTTCCGTCCCGGTTAAGCCGTTACGGTTGGTTTTTAAATTGCTTATCACCTCTTCGACCGGTAACTGATAATATACGATATCCATTGCTGCAGTAATTAAATTACCTGTTTGCCTGCAATAAAGATACCCAACCTGTCTGCTGAAGCAAATGATTGTAATTACTATACCAACTGATTTATTTCAGCGTATGTAAAACGTTCTGATTTTTGTTTAAGAGATGAATGAGAAAAGAAACGGAAATTTTCAAATTCAATAAAAGGATGATTGCCCTTTTTTACAGCAAGCGTTTAAGCATTCAATGGAAGGGATTGTTTTAATGTAGAAAGCATATCAGATTACTACCTGCTACTGCTTTTGTACTGCTTCTTCCGCTGGCAGCAGCTTAAAATAAGTAGCCTTAAAACGGTTGTTTACAACTTTTCCCTGTACTTCAGCTTTACTTACAGCGTTACAAAAACCCTCTTTTGCATGCGCATCTCCATGATCATCGATTGAAGTGCCATCGACAAAATAAGCTTTACCATTAATGCGGACAGCGAGGTCGCAACTGCTACCCTTTAAATGAAACTGGCATTCACCGCAGGCTGTTTCAACCACCTGTATTTTTTTTGCATTATCAGGCACAGTAATGTTTTTGGAAGCTTTTTGTGCAAATACTGCTGAAAAGCAAATACAACCAATAATTAAAAGGAGATAATTTTTCATAACTAGAATTTTAAAGAAATTTATTCTCAAAATTACGGGTAATTTCTTTGCAGGTGATAGGGGATTTCCGAAGACAGGTTTTCCAGCAGTTGGTTGAAATGAGATGTTGTTTGCATTAAAGAAACTATTTAAATTGCTTATGTTCAAAAAGAATAACTTGCTATCAACATTTTCAATCTGTTGAAGAAAATAAATTACGATGAAACTTAGCCAACTACTCTGTACAGGTATCCTGTTTGTTCATACAGCATTGTTAGCCCAAAGCAACAAAGGATGGATCAACCTCTGTAACGGCAAATATCTTAGCGGCTGGAAAACATTCGGAGGAAAAGCAACCTTCTCCATAAAAGACAATATTATCACCGGTAGCACAGTTGCCAATACCGGTAATACGTTTTTAGTAACAGAAAAAGAATATGGAGATTTTGTGCTGGAACTGGATGTGTTTGTAGAAGACGAGGAAGGTAATTCCGGTGTGCAAACAAGAAGTCATTTTGATGCAACTGCCAATAACGGAAAAGGCAAAGTTTATGGCAGGCAATGCGAAGTAGACCCAAGTGAACGTCGGTGGACGGGCGGAATTTACGACGAAGGACGGAGAGAATGGCTGTATCCCATGCAATTGAATGGAGCAGCGCAACATGCTTACAAAGCCGGCGAATACAATCATTTTAAAATAGAATGTATTGGCAACGAAACTAAAACATGGGTTAACGGAATAGCGGCTGCTTATGTGGTTGATACAGTAGATTTAAAAGGCTTCATCGGCTTGCAGGTACATGCCATTTCATCCGAAAGCCATGCAGGTAAAAAAGTATGTTTTAAAAATATCTTTATAAAAACAACCAACATCAAACCAACTCCATTTCCTGCAAATATTTATGTGGCCAATCTTGTAAGTAATACACTCAGCAACTACGAAAAAAAAGATGGCTGGCAATTACTTTTTGATGGCAAAACCAATAATGGATGGTTAAGGGCATTCAGCAATCGCTTTCCTGAAAAAGGATGGGATGTCAGCAATGGCAGTATCACCGTTCTATCCTCAGATGGCATGCAGGCAGGTGGCGGTGGAGACATTGTAACAAAGGAGGAGTTCAATGCCTTTGATTTGTCGTTTGAATTTAGATTAACGCCCGGTGCAAACAGCGGTTTAAAATATTTTGTAACCCTGCTGGAGAAATCTGATAGCTCTGCAATAGGACTGGAATACCAGGTGCTGGATGACACATTGCATCCCGATGCCAAACTGGGACGTGATGGCAACCGAACATTGGCTTCGCTGTACGACCTGATAAAAGCCGACAAACAAAAGAGATTTATACACCCCATTGGTGCCTGGAATACCGGACGGGTTGTTGTATATCCAAACAATAAAGTAGAACATTATTTAAATGGCGTAAAAGTGCTGGAATACATAAGAGGCTCCAAAGAATTCAGGGACCTGGTGGCCATTAGTAAATACGCCCATTGGAAAAATTTTGGCGAAGCATACAAGGGCCACATACTACTGCAGGATCATGGCAACGAAGTATCTTACAGAAGTATAAAAATTAAAAAAATTGAAGTAGATAATTGATAATTGAATAATTGATAATTGATAAATGCATTCACCATTGACCATTGACCATTCACAATTCACAATTCACCATTCACCATTCACCATCATGTCATCACGCCGCAAATTCATTCAACAATCTGCACTTGCTGCAGCTGGCACCTACATGGGTGCGTTAGGCTTTAGCGCCAAAAGCTATGCAAATATTTTAGGAGCCAACGACAGGGTTCGGCTTGGAGCCATTGGCTTTTCTGATCGTTTCCGACAGACATTGTTTCCCTGTTTTTTAAATCATTACAAAGAATTAAATTTTGATTTTGTAGCCGTGTCGGATATATGGAAAATCCGCAGGCAGGAAGGCGAAGCCTTTTTAAAAAATGCCATGGGGCATGATGTAAAGGCCTGCATCAACAACGATGAATTGTACAATACAAAAGATATAGATGCTGTGATTATTGCCACAGCCGATTTTCAACATGCACTGCATTGCATTGAAGCCATGAAAGCCCATAAAGATGCGTATGTAGAAAAACCATTTGCAGAAACGATGGATGATGCGGCGGCGGCTTTAAAAGCAGTAAGGTCTACCGACAGAATTGTACAGATTGGTTCCCAGAGAAGAAGTGGCGGCAACTATAAGGCTGCGGCTGAATTTATTAAGGAAGGGAAATTTGGCCCAATCACCATGGTTGAATTAACCTGGAATGTAAACCAGCCGGGTCGCTGGCGCAGACCTGCACTGGTAGAAAAATGTAAAGAAGAAGATCTTGACTGGCAACGCTTTTTACTAAACAGACCGTATGAAACATTTGACCCACGCAAGTACCTGGAGTACCGGTTGTTTTGGCCCTACTCTTCCGGCATGCCGGGGCAATGGATGAGCCACCAAATAGATACGGTGCATTGGTTTACCGGATTGCAACATCCACGCAGTGTGGTGGCAAATGGCGGCATTTATATGTGGAAAGATGGCAGAAAAAACTGGGATACAACGATGGCTGTTTTTGAATACGGTCCCGAAGATGATCCTACAAGCGGCTTCCAGGTTTCCTTTGCATCTCGTATGCACAACGGCACAGAAAACCCGGCCGAAATTTATTACTCCAACGGCGGTGAATTAAATCTGAACACCAATAAGGTTTCACCCAAAGGAGGGCTTACAGAAAATATGGCTGCTGCCATGAATATAAAGGCAAACCTGTTGCCTGATTTTACTTTAACAGATAACTCTCCCAGGATTGTGGCGTCTGCAAACACAGGTGCAGATAGCCTCACCAGCAACCACATGCGTAACTGGATGGAATGCATCCGCAGCCGTAAGCAACCCAATGCACCGGTTGAAGCAGGATACCAGCATTCCATTGCAAACATCATGACGAATGCAGCAGTAAGAACCGGATACAAAACCAGCTTTGATACCGCCACACAACAGGTAATGGCCAACGGAAAAGTTTTTAAGTACTAGGTAATTGTAAAGGAGAAAATATGTGATTTATGTAAAAAATGCATCGATTAATACAACAGTATTTTGGTAAAGTGCCTGACCTTTGTCAAGCAGCGATGTTGTTGCAGTTTTACAAATTTCTAAAATGCCCATCTTAACCATTATTATTGTTCTTATTGTAGTTGGCGTACTGTTATGGCTGATTAACACGTACATCCCCATGCAGCGCAGTATCAAAAGTATTTTAAATGCCGTGGTGATAATTATTGTTGTAATCTGGTTGTTGAAAGTATTTGGTTTGCTCAGCGGTTTACAGAATTTGCACACATAGTTTAGGGTGAATTTATTTAGCTATTATGTGTTAGTAATATAATCGTATACCTGGCGGTTTTACTGTTGCCTTTCGTAAATTATAATTTCGAAAAACCAATTAGCAACTTTTGTAGCAAAGTTTATTGTACATTTTTGTGACAACTTACTTGCTGATAAGTATTAGACCCGGCGTAGTTGGATTTTACTTTATTCCGTATCCAACTTACGCTGTATCTAATTACAACATAGTTTTTAATTGCATGCTAATAAATTAAAACTGATCATTTTTCTTTTGAACTATCTCATCTTGTATGCGCTTGGTTACATCTACTTTCGCTCCTCGTAGCACATAAATAGAAATCTCCGGCTCTCTGGCAAATTGATTAATTCGTTTAGCCGCTAAATAAACACTATCGAATAAGGGGATTTCAACCTGCCTGTTTTTATCCTCGTCATTTGCTTCTTTCACCAGTATAACATCTGTTATTTTTTGATCAAAGCGAAACCAGTTTATATAATCTGCATTAAAAGATGCTGCTTTAACTTTTTTATTTTTAGTGTAATAATTGATTGCTCCCGCCTCACCGTAATTATCACAAAGAATTAATGTATAGTCCATGTTAGGCAGGCCGGCACAAACAGAATCTACTTTCGAGGCTAGTTCTTTCCAGCCTAGCATATCTGCAAAATCCTGAGGTAAAGAATGCTCTTTGCCATCTTCCCAACGAAGCATATCAAAGTCTTTATATGCTTTGGAGTTTTCTATGATATAGTCTGGAGATTTATTAGGGAACAAAACATTGAACATGGGAATAAAAATTAAAACAGGCATTGCAATAGCGACCGGTTGTAAATATTTCTTCCATCCAAATTGTAAAATGTCCGATAAAAAAACTGAACCAAACGATATATAAATTGGATACAAACCCAACGCATAATAACTCTTGGCTTTTAGGTAGGCATAAATCGTCAATGTAAAAACCATCATCCAAAAAAATAGCCTGTACTTTTTAAATACAGGGTAAAACAGCAAAGCATAAAGGCCGAAAAGTATTACCAATAAGGCACCCATAAAGTAAAGCAATTGATCTTTAAAAAAACTTACGCTGCTTACATTAACCAACTGCGTAGCCGCTAATTCTTTAAGATGATGCACAACAGGAAAATCGTTGTTGAATTGCCATATAAGATTTGGCAAAATAAGTAGCAGTGCCAGCAGAACTGCAAAGTAAAATTCTTTTTTGGCAAAAACCCGTCTGTGTTCAGTTAATAAAAATGCGGGGAAAAGCCCCAGGAGTAAAAACACAATGTTATACTTATTTAAAAAGCCGAACGCAAATACAACTGCAGCAACAAACAGCCATTTTGATTTTTCTGTATGGATGTATTTAATGAGAATAAAATAAAAGGTTGTCCAGCCTAAAACATCAAAGGAATTAGGTTGGTACAAAATATTTAAACGCAGCAGAACAGAAAACAACACACAGGTTGCGCCTAATGCTAAAGCAAATAAGTTGCCCTTTAGTTCTTCTATTGCTTTCCAAACTACCACCATTGTTAATGCACCAAATAATGCAGGAAAAAACTTTACCCAAAAAACTCCATTGCCCAACAACTGTATAATCCACGATATCCAGGAAGTAACAGGAGGAACCGAAACATAGCCCCATGCCAGGTGATTTGCCTGGTCAAGATGCAAGTACTCATCCCGTTGCAAATCATACCCAGGGCTAATTAAAAAGAAATGTATTAGAAACTTTGCAAGGATAAAACCAATTAATAGAATTGTCTTTTTTGTCATTGAATTATTGTTTATAAAAAACTCACTTCATGGATGAACCAATCTCAGGCTAATTGAATGTACTACCGAGAAGATAATAACAATAAACCGAACATACATTTCTCACTGGAATAACCGGTGCACACAGCTACTTTTTTATCCGATATTTAAAACCGGTTTAGCCTGATTTTGCGTACTGGCAGAAACATTTCGCTCCACCGCCAAATAAGTTAAAAACACCTCTACTTGCTC
>JANPNY010000830.1:0-10028 GCA_031427745.1 Chitinophagaceae bacterium
AAGCCTGCATTTTCCAAAGCCTTAATGGCCGCTGATAATTTTTCCTCCTTTACCAGTACATAATCTGTATCGTAGGTAGCAATTACGCATATATTTACAGTTGCATCTGCCAGGGCCTTAGAGAACTTAGCCGTAATACCGGTGAGCGACAAATCAAGTACTGCCAGTATTTTCAATAACCGCCACTGCCCGTTCTGCTTTTCTTCGACAGGAACAAATTTACTTTGGCAAACAATGGAAAGTTCATCGGAGGTTTTTGAAATATTAAAAAATTCAGAGCCATACACCCAATCAGGCATGGTTTGTTCCGGCGCAAGCCGGCATATGGAGTATTGCCCAGTTTGCAATTGAAATGTTAAGTCATTCATGCAATAAATTTATCCAATAACCGAAACAAATCATTTTTATTTTGGGCAAGATATTGATAACCATTTTTTATAACTTCTTTAGTTTGAATATACCTACCCTTCTCATTCAATTCATCACCATCATGATGTATCATTTCATTGATAATTGTCTCATTCATCTCAATATGAAATTGAATACCAAGTACATTATTGCCCGCCAGGTATAACTGGTTTTTACAGCTATGGGAAGATGCAATCAATGAAGCACCGGCAGGTAAATGGAAGGTATCTCCATGCCAATTAAATACCATATACGGATTTGTAAAGTGATTGAAAAATGGATGCTGTGTAGCTTCTTCTGTAAATTGTACTGGGAAGAAACCAATTTCTTTTTCTGCCTGTGGATATACTTCACTGCCCAATGCCCGGGCAATTAATTGCGAACCAAGACAAATGCCCATTACCTTTTTACCGGTGCTAACGGCCTGCCCTATAAAATTTTTTTCCTCCCGCAGCCATGGGTATTTTGGTTCCTCATCCACATTCATACTGCCACCTAAAACCAATAAAAAATCTACATCATTTATTAAAGGAAATACAGGCAGCTTTTCGTAAAACCGTGTATAGTTAATGCTGTGCTGGTGATGATGAGCCCATTCTACAATGCTGCCGGGAGTTTCAAAAGCCACGTGTTGAAAGCAATGAATTTTCATAAATAATTTGTTGAAGGCTGAAGTGAAAAGTAAAAAGTAAAAAATCAAAAATCAAAAGTAGAAAGTAAAAAGTAAAAAGTAAAAACAAGTAAGGCGTTAGGCACTTGGTTCGTAATTGGAGTGTTGGTTTTTCATGTTACTTTTTTATCAATCTGTGCCGAAAATCGACGGCAAATTCAATAGGGTGAGAGCTTTGCGAATAAAAAACCTAATCCTATACAAATTATCATTATGCCTTCCCCTGTAAATTTTTTACAAGCTTTACCACCAGGCTTCTGGGAGAGAATCTTACACTGTTAGCCATCAGGTAATTCAACATTCCATGAATGGCAACCGCCTCTCCCTTCATCATGGCTTTGTAACCATAAGCGGCTACCTCAGCGGAGGTAGGTAGCTTTTTCCCTTTCACCATTTTACTTTCCGTCAACGATGCAGCAGACTGAAAACCACTTTCGGTAGCACCGGGGCAAAGCGCTGTTACTGTTACGCCCTTTCCTTCTAATTCGCTTGCCATTGCTTCGCTCAAAAACAACACATAGCTTTTGGTTGCAAAATATACAGCCATCATCGGGCCAGGCTGAAAAGCCGCTGTGCTGGCTACATTCATAATTTTTCCGAAACTACGTTTAACCATATTCTGTACAAACAAATGGCTAAGCCTTGTTAATGCGGTAATATTGAGGTTTATCATTTCGTGCAGTTTGCTCCAGTCTGCTTCGTGAAAATAGGCGTAGTCTCCAAAGCCTGCATTGTTAACCAGGTAATCAACCCTTATCTTTTCATATTCAAGCTGATGATATAATGCCTCTACTTCTTCCAGCAGGCTTAGATCTTTGGCGATTACTTTTGCCTTCACTTTATATTCCAGTTCCAGAAAGCTGGCTAAGGTTTGCAACTTGCTTTCGCTTCGGGCAACCAATACCAGGTTGATGCCATTTTTTGCAAATTCTTTGGCAAGCTCTAATCCTATGCCGCCCGATGCACCGGTTATTAGTGCATAGCTTTCATTTTTATTTATGGCCATGTTATTAAGTTTTTTTTTATTTATTACCAATAGCATACATTACTTCCATCGATACAGGTGAAATACTCGGACCAAAATAATGGGTAAGCTGACCCTTTTCATTGATGAGGTATTTGGAAAAATTCCAGGATGGCGCTTTGCTGTTCCAGCCATTTTTAGCAGCATTGGTGAGCCATTGAAAAACAGGATTTTGTTGGGTAGATTTTATTACGACACTCCTTGCCATAATAGGAAATGTAACATCATAATTTTTTTTACAAAAAGCACCAATTTCTTCATCGGTTCCTTTTTCCTGTTCTTTAAAATCATTGGCAGGAAAGGCAATAATTTCGAGGGTATTTTTATATTGCTGGTATAGTTTTTCCAATTCGGCATATTGATCGGTATAGCCGCAATCGGATGCTGTATTTACCAATAAAATTTGCTTCCCCTTCAGGGTTGAAAAATCCAATGTGCTTCCATCGCCTGCAGCAGCCTGCAGTGTATAAAATGAAACAACAGGTGCTGCTTTTTCATTTGCTATTACGGTTGAATTAGCGCCTGCTAATTTTGTAAACCACATCAACATGGGGTACACGGCTTTTAATACTTTTTGTTTGGTTGTCATATTTATTGAATGCCTGTTTATGCAAGCAGTATAGCCTGCAAATGCGGTTAATAATGTCAATAAAACAATACCGGTTTTTTTTAATCGACTCATCAGATTACCTTTTTAAATAAATTCAATTTTCCTTTAAAAGGCGGATATTTTATGGATGGATCAAACCAGGTAGGCGTTTTCAACACTGATTTTTTATGGCTAAAAGTATCAAAAGAAAATTTGCCATGATAGCTGCCGGTGCCACTAAACCCCCGACCACCAAAGGGCAAATGGTGGTTAGTTAAATGCCAGCTTGCATTGTTTACACAACTACCACCAAATGCAACACTCTGTAACCAATCCTTTTCCTTTTCGCTACTGGATGTAAACACATAAAATGCCAAAGGGTTTTTATGTTGCCTTATTATTTCCATTGCAGCAGCTTTGTTATTAAAAACAATAATGGGAAGAACAGGGCCAAAAATCTCCTCCTGCATAATGGTTGCATTCAGTTGTATATTTTCCAGGATAGTTGGCTCAATAAACAACAGTTCTTTATTTGTTCTGCCACCGTATGCAATGGTGCCCTGCTGCAGGTATTGAACAATGCGGTTAAACTGTTTTTCATTAATTATTTTTCCATAACTGTAACTCTCTTCCGGCTTATCACCAAAAAAATCAAGAATACATTTTTTCAATTCGGTTACCAATGCTGCCCGCTGACTTTCATGTACCAACACGTAATCGGGTGCTACACACATTTGTCCGCAGTTGCTGAATTTAGTCATTGCAATGCGTCTTGCTGCAACTTTTATATTGGCGTCGCTTTCTACAACGCAGGGGCTTTTGCCACCCAGTTCCAATGTAACCGGCACTAATTTTTCAGCAGCCATTTTGTAAATAATTTTACCTACAGCAGTGCTTCCTGTATAAAAGACATGGTCAAATGTAAAGTCGTTCATCATTTCCGGAATCACTTTACCGCCCTCTCCTTCCACAAATAAAATATATTCTTTTGCAAATATTTCTTCAACAATTTTTTTCATGATGGCTGCAGTAGCCGGTGCAAATTCGCTGGGTTTTAGTACCACACAATTGCCTGCTGCAATGGCACCAATGAGTGGGTTGAATAACAGTTGCAGCGGATAATTCCATGGACCAATTATCAATACAACGCCCAGCGGTTCTTTCATTATTTTGCTGGAGGAAGGAAGATTAAGCAAATTGGTAGGTACCCTATCAGATGCCATCCAGCTTTTCAACTTTTTTAGGGCATAATTTAATTCAGATAACACCATGCCGTTTTCGGTAACCCAGCATTCTTCGGGGCTTTTTTTAAGGTCTTTGTATAAGGCGTCGTACAAATCCTGCTCGTAACGAATGAGGGAGGATTTTAGTTGTAGTAATTGTTGTTTTCTAAATTGATAGGTTTGTGTTTTGCCGCTGTTGAAATACACACGCATGTGTAACAGACTTTCAGTTGTTTCCATTGCAAATAAATTTGCCTCAAGTTAGATATTAATCTTTTAGAAGCTGGAAACCGCCAAAGTAATATGATTAAAAAGCAAGGCGAAAGAGATAGCACCGCACTTGTACAATGGCAAGGATGGCCGGAATGATTATTGTAAAAAAATTCTTTCTACCGTCCAGAAAGCCGCTACTAAACCGATGCAGGCGGAGAAGCCATAAACAAACTTTTTTCTATACCATACTTTATTACGAAGCGGAATTATAAACAAGGAGAACATTGCTGTAATTACAGCTATCTGCCCAAGTTCCACACCAGCATTGAATGCTATAATGGATGTATAAAATTTTCCGTTAGGCAATCCAATTTCATTTAGTGAACTTGCAAAACCCATCCCATGTATCAAACCAAAAAGAAAAACAATAGCAATTCGCCAGGGTTTTAGTTCGGTAAGCAAAATATTTTCCACCGCAACAAAAAGAATGGATAAGGCAATAATAGGTTCCACAATTGCACTTGGGGCAATGATAATATTTTTCATACTCAACGCCAACGTAATGGAATGGGCTACGGTAAAAGCAGTAGCCTGCCAAAGTATTGTTTTTACTTTTGTGCTAAGCAAACACAAGCCAACAACAAATAAAATGTGATCGGCTCCGGAAGGTATGATATGTGTAAATCCAAGTTTTAAATAGAACCAAACTACTTCGTTGGCGGGTGCATTATTCAATGCATAATTAATACTGTGTGCAAAAATTGCAGGCGCCACCAATATGGAAATAAAAAACAGGAATAGTTTTTTATTTTTAAAAATAGACGCATTTTTCATGGCATTCTTTCAAAGATTTTATAATTGCTGCATTGCATTAATCGCTTCGGCCCTCAATTGATAATTAATGTTTGGATTATTTTGTGTGCCCTCTTTTAATAATTGTTTTGCTTTTTCTTTATCGCCTGCTTTTAAATAAATTAACCCGGCCCTACATAATAGTGTTGGATTTTTGCTATTTGTTTTTAACGCTTCGGCAATAAACAGCAATGCTTTTGTAACATCGGCTTTCTTATAATTTACCCAGGCTACTGTTTCATTTACTTCAATGTTGTTAGGTCGTCTGTTATATTCCAGCAAGGCATGTTCAAGTGCTTTATCATAATTATTTATAGAGAGATAAGCATAAGCCAATTCTTTGTCTGCATAGTGCCCAATGCTCTCATCTGTATTGGCTGCCTGTGCGTTTTTATTTAAATCGTCGATTAATAATCCGGTAAGTTCATTGGCTTTTTCTTTTTGGCCAGATAAAAAATAAACAGTTGCAAGCTCTTCCCTAAAAGCACCTTCAACCGCATCGCTTGCAGCTTGTTTATAGTAACCAATCGCTTTATCATATTCTTTGGAAGCAATTGCAAGCCTTGCCATGCCTGCATAGGCATGCATATAACCGGGTCTTTCGTTTAATGCAATCTGGTAGTTCATTTCAGCGCTTTTTAAGTCGCCGGTATTTTCGTATAAATGGCCCAGCTGTATCCTCGACCATTCAGTGGCTTCGTCACCTGGAGCTCCAGCTGCAATGGCCAGCTTCATAGCTTCAATGGCACCGGGGTAGTCGCCATAAATTTCTCTCAGGTACGATGCCCTTGCATAAGAACGCAAATCGGGCCTTATATCCATCATTTGTTGTGCACACAAAACCGCACTATCATAATTGCCCATTTCTACATGACCATCTACCAGTACGCCATGTACAAATGCATTGCGGGGTGCCAGGTTTTTTGCTTTTTCGGCGGTTGCCAATCCATCTGCAAAATGGTGTTGAGAAAGATAAATCAACGACTTTAATGTAAGGGCTTCAAAATTATTGCTATCCATTTCAAGCACATCATTTGCCAGCTTCATAGCTGCAACATCGTAATAGGCATAATTACCGGTAGCCCGTCCTTCTAAAATAAAATTATTGGCCAGCGCAATTGTAGATTTAATGTCAGCAGCATTTGCCTCAATCTTATTTTGGAGCATGGTAACGTTTCTTTTTGTTGTAATCCATTCATCTGCTTTTGCCAGCAACCCTTTGCGCTCCAGGAGAGTGTAAACTTTTGTTGATTTGTCTTTTTCGGTATGCTGGTATTTTAAAACAACAAAACCAACAGTGCCTATAAACACCATTATTAACGAAAGGTAAAGTATATTTTTTTTCATTTTGATTGTTTTAATTATTGAGAATTTCAAGAAAATAAAATTTAAATTAAAGGCTGTTTCAAAATAACATGATGTTAGTATGATAAGCTCAACACAACTCATCTATTCAATCGAAAACCAGTACGGGATTCTATTGCAGCCCTTTTTAGCTTTCTTTATTTTGAAACAGCCTTTTAACTTAATTATCCTTTTACAACTTTAATGGTTTGTTTTACTTCACCATCTTTAGTTACCCTGATAAAATAAGCTCCTTTGTTAAGATTGCTACCATTCCATTTTTCAATATAGGTACCGGCCTTTAAATTTTTATTAACCAATACTTTTAATTCCCGACCATCTGCGTTAAAAAGCGAGATACCTACAGCAGCTGGTGCATCTAAACGATACATAATTGAACTGTTATCAACAAAAGGATTGGGAGAAACAGTTGCAATAACTTCTGGTGCGGTCATTGATAAACTACCCTTGGTATTTACTGAACTTCTGTAAGAAAGCTTTGGAGTACTAATTTTGTCAGCGGTGTTACAAGGACAAATATAATTGCCTGCAAAAGGTGCCTGTACATAAGGGAATGCCGTTTTAAAGGCAACATCATTTGCATCTATTCCTGTGCTGTATGTAAGCACATTCAACAGCTGAGGAGTAACCGGGCTGGGGCTTGATGCTGGTATATAATCATCGTACCACAAACCAATGGCGGCTAAAACCACACCACCCACTGCCTGTAGTTCAATTCTTGTTACGTCATCTTCCAACCTTCTTCCGTTAGGGAAACCATCCATGTTGGGTATATTTTGTATACCTGTTGTTGCATTATATGCCGGATCTGTTAATCCAAGCACAGCGGCTTGCACCAATCCTAATGAGCTAAACTTATCGCTGTTTCTTGGAGTAGGGGGCACAGCCATATTCAGGCGTAACATATCTCCTCCATTGGGTAAAAAATTGTTAATAAATGGCTTGCCCATCGCTAGTGGATTACCAGCTTTGCCGGTGGCTAGCTGATACGGCGGCAAATTGGGTACACCTGTATGAAAAATGGGCCATAAATCTACAGAGCGTGGCGAATTCTTTGCGGGAAGCAAAAGTCCGCCAAATGCAGATTCTGCAAGCGCTGTACCATTTAGAGCAGCAGTACCTTTTAAACGAAACAAACCATTCTGATCATTTCCAAAGCCAAAAGCCCCCAGGGTATTTCTTTGAATACGCAGCGGTGTTAAAGCGGGAACTGCAGCACCAAAAAAGGTATTATCCATGTACAAAGCCAATTCTGGTTTGTAAAAAATATTTACCAAATTTGTCTAATACCGAAAGATCCTGGTATGGTGTTAATGAGTTCCAGTAATCTTTGTCTTTGATAGGGATTATTGCTTCGTTAGTTAATGGCATACCTAACCTTGAAACCTGTATCCATGGTCCGGAGTTTTCAGTACCCTTACCATCTTCTTTCAAAATACTAATCTTTTGGCGGCTTGCACTTGCCCATACACCAATAACATAATTGGGGTCCAGGATACTAGTAGCGTTACACACAGCTTTCTTATCTTTCTGCAGCGTAGCAATATCTATCTGCAAAGCAATGGTTGAAACGTTTAAACATTTTAAACCATCGGTTGGCTTTGAACCTGTGGTACGAGGTGCATCACCTAAATCGAAAATACCACCCAGGTCCACAAAAAACGGATCATCCGATGTACCGCAAAAAACTTTCTCGCCTGTGTTGGAAGTTGTTATTGCTTTGTTGATGAGGCTGTTGTAGTCAGGTGCGTTTAAACCAACAGGCGAACTGATAGAACGTGGACCAATATTGGGTGGTGGCACTACCCCTTTGGTAACCGTTGTTTTAAAAGTTTTGCCACCATCGGTGCTTTTTTCCATCTTATAAGTGGTCATAAGATTTTGTCTTCCTAACCTGATGTTGAAAAAAGTAGATGGATCTTCATTTGTTTTATTAAAGGTGAAACGATAAGTAATATCGTCGCCTGGTGTGGCTACGTTATTATCAATGTGAATTTCGTAACGGATGTTTTCGCCAAATTGGTAGTAATTGGGTCCCCCCTGTGGAAGCTGCCCTGGTATGTAACTGGCAATGATGGTGATCTTGTTTGGATCATCCGGACTGCGGAAGGCATACACATCTGTATTGTCTGCCAGCGGATCGTTGGCAATTAATGGTGCTTCTCTGTGCGAAGATGCAAATAACGGCGCTGTGATGTTTACCATCATTAACATCAACATGAATGCTGCTGAAAATTTTCTTTTCATAATTAAAATTTTTTGATTGAAAAATGACTTCCTGCTTCTTTCAGGAAAAATTAAAATACACCAGTCTAAATAGGAAATCGGATTAGCTTTAATAGGGAAAAGAAATTTTTTGAATTCTTTAAATGAAAACTGCGTTTAAATAATTGTTTGTAGGAGATTGGCTTCATTACTTTTTCCCTATGAAATAGCATTGATTTTTGTTGAGCTCAGTTTACTTACGACAACGGTTAAATTTTGGATTTAACATTTTATTGTTTTTTTAATCAACGTCGAAAATTTTTATAAGCCGCGTTATTGTACTAAGGAGAATGGCATAAAAAAGTATGCTGCTGTTTTACGCTTACATTATTGTGTACAATTGTAGGTATCGTCAATAAAGCTAAATCCGATTTCGTTTAATTAATGAATAGCAGTTACCCAGCGACAAAAAAATTTATTGATTATTCTCCTGCCCACTTAATAACGCCTGTCAATTTACCACCCCCAAAAAGAAACAGTATTATTTTATTCTTCGCCAACCCTTACCAGCAAAGCTTTTTATCAGGTAAAGCCGTAATTAATTGAAGAAATAGTACTACTAAAAAATCCAACCTGCACACTTCACCGTAAGTGTAGACATAATGCGTAACAAGCAACCATTTTTAAAAATCACTAATTAAAATTATTATGAAAAAAAAAGATTCAGTTAATCAAAGTCTTGTGGCTGAAGCAAACAGCAACAATACTTACGTATCCAGGAGAAACTTTCTTGGCTATATAGGTGGTGCTTCTGCACTTATCCTTACAGCCGCCGCCTGTAAAAAAGACGACGCCCCAGCATCTAACACGGGAGTAAACCTGGGAAGTGGAGATGTGGGTGTACTTAATTATGCCTATGCACTCGAACAAATTGAAGCAGCATTTTACACGAAGGTGTTTGAATCTGTTTACAGTGGCATTTCTGCCAGTGAAAATGCCTTGCTCGGCGATATCCGGGATCATGAAGTAGCACACCGGGAGTTTTTTAAAAATGCACTTGGTACAAATGCAATTCCGGCATTAGAACTTGATTTTTCTACCATCAACTTTGGCAGCAGAGACAGTGTTTTAGGCGCAGCAAAAGCATTTGAAGACCTTGGCGTAACGGCTTACAATGGCGCAGGAAAACTACTGGTATCACCAGATTATTTAACACTTGCCGGTAAAATTGTTTCGGTAGAAGCACGCCATGCTGCTTACATCCGTGACCTTATTAGCCTGGGCAGTTTTGCAGACAATACAGCCCTTGATGCAAATGGCCTTGATATGTCACGTACGCCAGCCGAAGTATTGGCAATAGCCGGTGCTTATGTAAAAACAAAATTGAACGCAAGTAATTTACCAACCAGTTAAAATTTTAATTGTATGAATATCAATAATATCATTTCTGAAATAGAAAAAGCAGATCCGGAACTGTAC
>JANPNY010000831.1:0-3650 GCA_031427745.1 Chitinophagaceae bacterium
GGTAAAATCCTGAAATTATGCAGTCAGTATAATATGTGCAAGGTCTCCAAAAGCATTAATCCAAACTGACCCCTCTCTAGCCACCTGCTATACCCTATGCACTACTGCTGCCAATATTACTCTTTCGTTGGATGAAACCTATTGTAACAGTCCGTTTTTTATGACGAGTATCATGTGATTGTGTAACTATTGTAACAGAAAGATATCCTTTCCGCACAGAAATTTGCCCACACATACAATACGGAAAACTAAAAATTTATTTATATGAAACTTGAACAAATTTATACAGGATGTATTGCGCATGCAGCCTACTACCTGGTCAATAACGGAGAAGCTGCTATTTTTGATCCATTGCGTGAAGTGCAACCCTAATCGACAGGGCAGCAAAAGACAATGCAAAAATCAAATACGTTTTTCTCACACATTTTCATGCCGATTTTGTAAGTGGTCATTTAGATCTTGCTAAAAAAACCGGTGCGAAAATTGTGTACGGCCCAACAGCAAAACCAGCTTATGAAGCCATTATTGCTGAAGATAACCGGGTTTTTAAAATAGGTGATTATGGGGTTAAGGTAATACATACACCCGGCCATACGATGGAGAGCACTACCTATTTGCTGATGGATGAAAAGGGCAAAGAGCATGGAATCATAACAGGCGATACGCTATTTATTGGTGATGTAGGAAGGCCTGATCTTGCACAGCATGTTGTTGCCGATCTTACCGAAGAAAAATTAGCCGGTTACTTGTATGATTCGCTGCGAAAAAAAATCATGCCTTTAAGTGATGATCTGATTGTGTATCCCAACCATGGGGCAGGAAGCGCTTGTGGTAAGAATATGAGCAAAGAAACAACCGACACACTCGGGCATCAGAAAGAAACGAACTACGCCCTAAATCCGGCATTAAGTAAAGCTGAATTTATAAAGGCCATCCTAACTGGCTTAACACCACCTCCCGGCTATTTTCCAAAAAATGTATTGATGAATATACAGGGATATGAAAGCCTTGATACCGTTTTGGAAAGAGGGCATAAAGCATTAAATGCAGAAGCTTTTGAAATTACGGCGAATGAAACCAATGCACTGGTTTTGGATACCCGTAATGCAACAGATTTTGCCAACGGATTTATTCCCAACAGTATCAATATCGGTTTAGATGGAAGCTTTGCACAATGGGTGGGCGAAATGATACCCGATATAAAACAGGAAATATTACTGGTATCTAATCCGGGGTACGAAGATGAAGCCATGGTTCGCCTGTCGAGGGTAGGTTACGATGGTACCATCGGATACCTGGAAGGTGGTTTTGAAAGCTGGAAAAAAGCAGGCAAAGAAATGGATACCGTTATTAGAATGACTGCTGAGGAATTTGCTAAAATTCAGGAAAGCGAAAAACGGGTTATCATTGATGTGAGGAAGAAAAGCGAATTCCAGTCGCAGCATGTCACCGATGCCGTAAACATTCCGTTGAACGAAATCAATAATCACCTGGCTGAGTTTCCAAAAGACAAACCTTTTATACTGCACTGTGCCGGCGGCTACCGCAGTATGATTGCAGCTTCTATGCTTAAACAAAGGGGGTGGGATAACTTAACAGATGTGATCGGCGGCTTTGCAGAAATTGCAAAAACCAATGTGCCTAAATCAGATTATGTTTGTCCGACAACGATGTTGTAAACGGTTTTAATAGTATTTTACTTAACCCCGGAAAATACGGGGTTTTTGTTTGATGGGAGGCGTTTATTTCATAACGATGCAATCCTTGACTACATAACTAAAGTAACATTCATAACCAATGCAACTAATGTTACCATCTGTTTTAAAAATGCAATGGATATTTGCATTATAAAAATTAAAAAAACTATACTATGAATATTGAGCAGATTTATACCGGATGTCTTGCGCAGGGCGCTTATTATGTAACCAGTAATGGAGAGGCTGCCATTATTGATCCCCTTCGTGAAACACAACCTTATTTAGACAGGTTGCAAAAAGACGGCGTTAAATTAAAATATATTTTTGAAACCCATTTCCATGCCGATTTTGTATCAGGGCATGTAGACCTGGCTAAACAAACAGGTGCAGCTATTGTGTATGGTCCCAATGCCAATCCTGAGTTTGAATTTATTTCAGCAAAGGATAAGGAAGAATTTAAAATTGGCGAGGTAACGATCAAAGTATTGCATACACCGGGACATACCATGGAAAGTACTACCTACCTGTTAAAAGATGAAACAGGTAAAGATCATTGCATTTTTAGTGGCGATACCTTGTTTTTAGGTGATGTTGGCCGGCCTGATCTTGCACAAAAAGCAGCAAGCATGACTATGGAAGATTTGGCAGGATTGCTATATGAAAGTCTGATGACTAAAATAATGCCTCTGGCAGATGATGTAATTGTTTATCCTGCGCATGGCGCCGGCAGTGCCTGTGGTAAAAACATGATGAAGGAAACGGTTGACACCCTGGGTAATCAAAAGAAAATGAACTACGCCTTAAATCAACCCAATAAAGAAACTTTTATAATGGCAGTTACCGAAGGGTTACTTGCACCACCTGCATATTTTGGATTGAATGTGGCCATGAATAAAAAAGGCTACGAAAGTTTTGAATCTGTTTTAAACAACGGGATGCAGGAATTATCTGCTGATGAATTTGAAGCAGTAGCAGAAAACACCGAGGCCCTGATTTTAGACACAAGAACCAACACAGAATTTTATAAAGGCTTTATTCCACAATCGGTAAGTATTGGATTAGATGGAGATTTTGCTCCCTGGGTAGGTGCGTTAATTGTAGATGTAAAACAACCTTTGTTACTGGTTACCGATATCGGTAAAGAAGAAGAAACCGTAACCCGTTTAAGTCGTGTTGGTTTTGATAATGTACTGGGCCATTTAAAAGGCGGCTTTGCTGCATGGCTGGCAGCTGGTAAAGAGGCAGATGTTGTAGACAGGATAACTGCAGAACAATTTGCACAGGAAGTGGAGATTGGGAAAGATAAAGTTCTCGACATTCGTAAAGAAACAGAATATGCGGCAGAGCATGTAGAAGAAGCATACAACAGGCCATTAGCCAATATCAATGAATGGATAAAAGATATAAATGCAGATGAACATTTTTATGTGCATTGCGCCGGGGGTTACCGCAGTATTATCGCAGCATCTATTTTGCAGGCCCGTGGTTTTAGAAATTTTACTGAAATTGATGGAGGCTTTAAAGCCATCTGCAATACCACTTTACCAAGAACAGATTTTGTTTGCCAGAGTAAAGTGATGAAGACATAAATTAACCATACAAGAAAATTCAAAGGCAGCTGAAAGGCTGCTTTTTTTAAAAAAAGCAATGATGGTATATGCATGTTGATGACAAAATATTGTAGCAGAATTTACCGGGGAACAGAAAAAGTCTAAAAATTGGCTACACTTAAATAATGTAATTTTATTATTACAAATAAATTTTTCTGCTCCGCTAACTTTAAATAATGGAACAACTCTTTGCCAATTTCAAAAAATTCAATTCACTTTCTATGGAAGCGGAAGTGGCGATAGCTGAGATAAGTAACAACATTGCTATTAAAAAAAACACAGATATCCAATGAAGCAGGTTCAATTAGGTTTAAAAGAGAATCGCAAGCTGACCGCCTCTCCG
>JANPNY010000832.1:0-6839 GCA_031427745.1 Chitinophagaceae bacterium
CCATACCCAGGAAACGATTATTGAGAATAATGATTTTTACATTTGGCTTAAACTGCATGATGGTGCCCAGTTCCTGTATAGTCATCTGTATGCCGCCATCGCCGGCAATAGCAATAACCGTTCTTTCCGGCGCACCGTATTTTGCACCAATAGCAGTGGGTAATGCAAAGCCCATCGTACCCAATCCACCGCTGGTAATATTACTTTTTGTCTGGTTCATTTTTGCATACCTGCAAGCCACCATCTGGTGTTGCCCCACATCCGTAACAATAATGGCGTCGCCTTCCGTTAATTCATTCAATGCTTTTATCACTTCGCCCATCGACAATATTTCATCAACCGGGTTCATTTCTTTTTCAATACAGGTCGCATTTTCTTTTATAGTACAATCATTAAAACGCTGTAACCATTCAGGATACGTTTTTGGGCTAACCAATGCTGTTAGCATCGGCAGGGTTTCCCTGCAATCGCCCCAAACCGGCACGGTGGTCTTTACATTTTTATCAATTTCAGAAGGGTCAATGTCTAAATGAATCACCTTTGCCTGCTTGGCATATTTATCGAGCCGTCCGGTAACCCGGTCATCGAAACGCATTCCAATTGCTATCAGTACATCACATTCGTTGGTTAATAAATTGGGCCCATAGTTACCATGCATCCCCAGCATACCAACCGATAATGGATGGTCTGTTGGTATAGCACTCATACCCATGATGGTCCATGCTGTGGGGATTCCGGACTTTTCAATAAATGCTTTAAATTCATTTTCCGCTTTACCTAGAATTACGCCCTGGCCAAAAATCACAAAGGGTCTTTTTGCCTCGTTGATTAATGCTGCAGCTGCTTCAACATATTCTTTTCGAACAATTGGTTTAGGACGATAGCTCCTGATATGATCGCACTTTTTATAACCTTCGTAATCGAATTTCTGTAACTGTGCGTTCTTGGTAATATCAATTAAAACTGGGCCCGGGCGACCACTGCCGGCAATATAAAATGCCTTGGCCAAAACAGCCGGAATTTCTGTTGCATCGGTTACCTGGTAATTCCATTTGGTAACAGGTGTGGTTATGTTGATTACGTCAGTTTCCTGGAAAGCATCTGTTCCCAACAAATGCGCAAACACCTGCCCGGTGATACATACAACCGGGGTTGAGTCAATCATTGCATCTGCCAAACCAGTTACCAGGTTAGTGGCACCGGGGCCGCTGGTAGCAAAGACTACGCCCGTTCTGCCGCTGGCTCTTGCGAAGCCTTGTGCAGCATGAATAGCACCCTGCTCATGACGAACAAGGATATGTTGCAGGCGGTCATTATAATCATACAACGCATCGTAAATAGGCATAATGGCACCACCGGGATATCCAAAAATGGTAGTAACATTTTCGTTGAGCAAAGCATCCAATACTGCTACGCTGCCGCTAACCTGCCTGCCCTCCAAAGGAGAAGCCCCCCTGCCCCCCAAAGGGGAAGCCTCCCTGCCCTCCAAAGGAGGGTTCTGGGTTTCTGTTGTTGCAGGCTCTTCTATTTTTTCTAATAGTTCCATCTTTTACTATTTTAAAAGTTCTTTCATTAATTAGACACTTGTTTTAAAGTCCCCCTTTGGGGGATTTAGGGGGCTCCCCTTTGCGGGATTTAGGGGGCCGCTTCATCTGTCACACATCCCTCACTTGCATCCTTTACACACATGGCATATTTATACAGCACTCCTTTCGTTACTTTCAATGCTGGTTGCTGCCATTTGCTTCTCCGTTCTGCTATAATCTCTTCACTTACTTTTAAAGTCATTTTTTTAGTAGCAACATCTAACTCAATAATATCATCGTCTTCTACCAAAGCAATCAGGCCACCATTAAAAGCTTCTGGTGTAATATGCCCCACCACAAAACCATGAGAGCCGCCACTGAATCGGCCATCGGTTATCAACGCCACATCTTTTCCCAAACCAGCTCCCATTATGGCAGAGGTAGGTTTTAACATTTCCGGCATGCCGGGTGCACCTTTGGGTCCTTCATATCTTATTACCACTACATCACCCTTTTTTACCCTGCCGTTTCCTATGCCTGCCACTAAATCTTTTTCACCATCAAATACCCTTGCAGGCCCTTCAAAACGTTCGCCTTCTTTACCGCTGATTTTTGCCACACTTCCTTTTTCTGCCAGGTTGCCGTACAATATTTGTAAATGACCTGTTGCTTTTAGTGCTTGCTCCAGGGGATAAATTATTTTTTGAGCGGTAAAATCGATCGGTGCAATATCTTTTAGATTTTCTGCGATGGTATTTCCTGTAACGGTTAGGCAATCGCCATGCAACATTCCCTTATCCAACAGATACCGCATTACAGCAGGTACGCCGCCATGGGCATGCAACTCGTTCATTAAAAATTTACCACTCGGCTTAAAATCAGCCAGTACAGGAGTTGTATCACTGATACGCTGAAAATCATCTTGTGTTATTACCACATCCACACTTTTGGCCATTGCAATCAAATGCAATACAGCATTGGTGCTTCCGCCAAAAATCATGATGGTGGTGATGGCATTTTCAAATGCCTCTTTAGTCATAATTTGTTTGGGGGTGATGTTTTTTTCTAGTAAAATTTTGATGGCTTTACCAGCATCCAGGCATTCATTGTGTTTTTCATCGCTGATGGCTGGGTTGCTGGAAGAATAAGGCAGGCTCATGCCCAACGCTTCAATGGCACTTGCCATGGTATTGGCAGTGTACATACCGCCACAAGCACCGGCACCGGGGCAACTATGCTTCACCACTTCTTTAAAATCTTCGGGGGTAATAGTACCTGCAATCTTTTTTCCCAAAGCTTCAAATGCTGATATAATATTTAGTTCTTCGCCATTGTGATAGCCGGGTGCAATAGTACCGCCATACACCATAATAGCTGGCCGGTTTAGCCTCCCCATCGCTATAATAGCGCCGGGCATATTTTTATCGCAGCCGGGCAGTGCAATCAATCCATCATAATAAAATCCACCGCAAACGGCTTCAATACTATCTGCAATTAAATCCCGGCTTACCAGGCTGTATCGCATGCCGTCGGTACCATTGCTAATGCCGTCACTAATGCCAATGGTGTTAAAAATCAGTCCTACCAAATCATTTTCCCATACGCCTTTTTTTACCAGTTTGGCCAAATCATTCAGGTGCATGTTGCAGGTATTACCGTCGTATCCCATGCTGCAAACGCCTATCTGTGCTTTTTTTAAATCGTCTTCTGTTAACCCAATGCCGTACAACATGGCCTGGGCTGCAGGTTGGGTTTCGTCTTGCGTTAACGTTCTAGAATATCTATTAAGAGCCTCCCTGCCCTCCAAAGGAGGGTTCTGCAACTCTAATTTTGTATTTATAATTTCCTTCATTTTAAAAAAATTTTTTTGCAACGGGCTTCTGTGCCGCTATTAAGCATCGTTGTGTCACTCACTTGTACTTTTATATCTTTACTCAGCTAGGCTTCCATAATTTCAAAAGCATTTTCTTTAACCCTTGCCGAATAAGCTATTTGAATTTGTCTGCTAAATGTTTCATTCCAAGGTTTAGCAAATTTCACGTCATCCAAACTTTCCCAACCAACAATCTCTGCAGCGGTGCCACAATAAAAAACTGCATCAGCCTTTTTTAATTCATCTGTTGTAAAAAACTTTTCTTCCACTTTAATATTTAGCTCGTCACATATTTCAATTACGGTGGCTCTTGTTATGCCCGGTAAAATATTGCCTGATGCCGGTGTAAATAATTTACCGTCTTTTTCAAAAAACACATTTGCGCCGGGACCTTCCGCTACATTATCGTTCATATCCAGTAAAAGTGCTTCATCAAATCCATTTGATTTTGCCTCCTGGCTTGCAAGGATGGAATTTACATAATGGCCGGCTGCTTTGGCGTGTATCTTAAATCCTTTCGGGTTGGGCCGTTGAAAAGACGACGTCATCACCCTTAATAACTTTTCGCCCAGAAATGGTTGCATTTCCCAAACTTCTATTACAATAAATGATTGTTCATTTTTTGCAAAACTCATATTGGCAGGTGCATAAATAACGGGCCTAATATAAGCATCCTGTAAATTATTTTTTGCCAATGTTTCGTAGGTTGCTTCAATCAATTCCGCTGTAGTCCAGGTGTAGGGCATGTTTAAAGCTTCGGCAGAATTTTGTAAGCGCACAAAATGCTCTTCGGCTTTAAATATTCTGGTATCGCCCGCTGATGTTTTATAGCTGCGGATCCCTTCAAACACACTATATCCATAATGCAGACTCTGACTATAGAAATCCATCTTAGCCTCAGACGCTTTTACAAATTCTCCATTTAGGTAGAGAATGGTGTTTTCGTTATAATAAGTTGCCATATTTACCCCCATCCCCTAAAGGGGAGTTATTTAAAGTGTTTAATAATATTTGAACCGCATACAATTTGTTAGTCTCTTGCCTTACACCCCTTTAGGGGATGGGGGTTATATTATGGTCGATTTTCTCAACTCAATATTTTCCTGGTTAAATACGCCGGTTACTCTTCCATGTATATATTCTGTAATTAACTCCCCTACTGTGGAAGTAAAATAAAAATTTACCGGGTCAATATCTTTTGTAACAAATAAATTTTGAATGGTCCAGTCCACCGCATCCCTTACCAGCTTCGCTTCCTTAAATAATTTTAAATGTTCCAGCATCATGGCAACGGATAATATTGAACCCAAAGGGTTGGCAATATCTTTTCCTGCAGCTGCAGGATAACTGCCGTGAATTGGCTCGAACAACGCATTGGATTCGCCAATAGATGCCGATGGCAGCAAACCCAGTGAACCACTGATAATACTGGCCACATCACTTATCATATCGCCGAATAAATTTTCGGCTAAAATGATATCAAATTGTTTTGGATTTAAAATAATCTGCATAGCTGCATTATCTACATACAAAAAATTTAATTCAACATCGGGATATTGCGATGCCATATCTTTTACCACTTTCCTCCATAGCCGGGAGGTTTCCAATACATTCGCCTTATCAACCAGGGTGAGTTTTTTTCTGCGTTTTTGTGCAGCCTTAAATGCTAAATGAGCAATGCGTTCCACCTCCTCTTTTGTATATATACATTCATCAGATGCCCATGTTTGTGCTGCATCTGTTTTCTTTTCACCAAAATAAATACCTCCGGTTAGTTCCCTGTAAATAATAAAGTCTACACCAACTAGTTTTTTTGCCTTTAAGGGAGACAGATGATGTAATGAGGTGTATGTTGCAACTGGCCTGATGTTGGCAAACAACTGCAATCGCTTCCTCAACTGCAGCAAACCCTGCTCCGGCCTTACTTTGGCAGATGGGTCATTGTCATATTTTGGATGACCTATAGCGCCAAATAAAATAGCATCGCTCTTGGAGCAAATGGAAATAGTTTCTTCCGGGAGCGGCGTACCCGTTTTATCAATTGCATCTGCGCCCATCAGGCAGTAATTGTAATTAAAATGATGACCGAATTTTTGTGCAATGGCATCTAAAACATTAACCGCCTGCTGTGTAACCTCTGGCCCAATACCATCGCCTGGAATTACAGCAATAGTAAAAGACTGATGGCCGGTTAACTGTTGCTGAGTAATATTTTCGTTTAAGTTATCCATTTGCTTTGTGAGATAAAACCTGCTGACTATTTTTGGTTATTACAAATTGTATTATTTTAAAAAACATCAACTTTATATGTGGGCCGATATTACCTGTAAGTAATTTTCGGCTAATTCTTTCAGATCTTCATCTTTTACTTCCTTTTTATTATCCGCCACCTGCACAAACCTGCTGTACAATACATCTATGTCGTTTCTAACAAACTCAAATCCCAATTTATGAAAACGATGTGCCAAAGCACTGCGGCCACTCCGTGCTGTAAGCACAATCTTACTGCCACTTGCACCCACTTCATCGGGATTTATGCTTTCGTACGTTAATGAGTCTTTTAAAAACCCATCCTGGTGTATACCGGAAGAATGAGAGAACGCATTGCTTCCAACAATTGCTTTGTTAGGTTGCACCGGCATACGCATGGTATCGGAAACCAACTGGCTTAAAGGATTGAGTTGCTTACTATTGATATCAGTATAAAAACCAAGGCTTTTATGTTGCTTGATAACCATTACTACTTCTTCCAAGGAAGTATTACCGGCACGCTCGCCTAAACCGTTGATGGTGCATTCAATTTGTCTTGCACCAGCCATAATACCGGCAATTGAGTTTGCAGTAGCCAATCCTAAATCGTTGTGACAATGACAGGATAAAATGGCTTTATCAATATTGGGTACATTATTAATAAGGTAGGCTATTTTTTCACCATATTGATGCGGCAAACAATAACCAGTAGTATCGGGAATATTTACCACGGTGGCACCTGCCCTTATAACGGCTTCCGTAACCCGAGCCAAATACTCATTCCCGGTACGGCCTGCATCTTCTGCATAAAACTCCACATCATCCACAAAGTTTTTAGCCCACTTTACAGCTTGTACGGCCCTTTTCAAAATTTCATCCTGGGTAGAATTGAATTTTGATTTAATGTGTAAATCCGAAGTACCAATGCCAGTATGTATTCTTGGATGCCTGGCATATTTTAGCGCTTCGGCAGCTACTTCAATGTCTTTTTGAACCGCTCTTGTTAAACCGCAAACACTGGCCGTTGTAATTATTTTTGAAATTTCGTTAACAGAAGCAAAGTCGCCGGGAGATGAAATGGGAAAGCCTGCTTCGATGATATCGACACCTAACTCTTCCAGTTTTAACGCCAGTTCTATTTTTTCTTCGGTGTTAAGTTTACAACCCGGCACCTGTTCACCATCCCTTAA
>JANPNY010000833.1:0-2540 GCA_031427745.1 Chitinophagaceae bacterium
TTTGATTGATATTAAAGCCAATTCCGTCATCTTTAAAAGTAAGAATTATTGAATCATTTGTTTGGGTAAGATTTATGTAAACATTAGCCGACGCTGCATACTTAATCGTATTGTTTAAACTTTCCTGCACAATTCTGTAAATAGATAATTTTAGCTTTTCGGAGGGTATATTTTCCACATAATTAATCCACTCGATTACAATATTAATCTTGTTTATTTTCTGAACACTTTCCACCAAGTCGTTTAAAGCATCTTGTAAACCTATTTCGCCTAAAGAGGGTGGCAAAAGGGATTTAGACAATTTGCGGATTTCCGCAATTGCAGTTACAATATAGGTTTTACTATCAGCCATTAACCGCTCCCGCAGCGACTCGTCGGCAATTGCACATTCAATGTACAGGCGAGAGGTAGTAAGCAATTGGTTGATATTATCATGCAGTTCGTTCGCAAGTTCCGTTCGTTCATTTTCCTGTGCTGTTATTACTGCGGCAGTTATTTCCTGTTGTTTAATTTGTTGTTCGGTAGCCAGCTGTTTTTCCAGCATAAACTTTTCAGTAACATCGCTTCCCATCGCCAATATGGCTTGATGATTATCATAGTCAATGTTGTGCAGTGAAAAACGGGTATACAAAATATCTCCATTTTTTTTGCGCTGAAGCCAGGTGTCGATACGGGTACTATTTTCTGTAACCAATAACTCATTTATCGACGCTTGTTGTGTTGCACCATTGCTACTTTCACCAAGCCAAGATTGTAAATCCATTTTTAAAAACTCAGCCCTGTTGTATCCATACCTGTTGATGGCCGTTTCATTTACATCAAGTATATGATGGCTGGTTGCATCCCAAATAAAAATACTCTCCGGATTTTTATTAAACAGATACCGGTATTTCTCTTCGGACAACCGTTGGTTCTTGTTGCTTTTCTTTCTTTCAAGGCTGTACACCATACTCTTTAAAAGTGTAGCGGGTGTTACCTCGTATTTTAACAGGAAATCCATTGCCCCCAACTTTAAACTTTCAATACCCATTTGTTTATCATTGAGCCCTGTTAGTACTATCACCGGGATATCTGCAGCAAGTTTTATAATATTTTTTACACTATTACTGCCTTCACTATCAGGAAGGGTAAGATCTAAAAAGATAAGATCAAATTGTGTCGTTTGTAAATCAACCTGCGCCTCAGCAAAATATTTATTCTGTATAATAATGGCAGCTGGTATCAATTCCAGTAAATAGGTTTTTACCAGGACAAAATCGCCGGCGTTATCTTCTATCACTAAAATATTTAAAGCTGAATTTGATAACATAAAAATTATTCAGTGAGTTTAACTAATGAAAAACTGTATCTTTTTAAACGCTTAATTGCCTTTAAAAAACTCTCTGAATCCAATGGTTTAATGATATAGTGAGCAGCATTTGCTTCATCACAATCTTCCTTATCGTTGGGTGATGCGGAAGTAGTAAGCATTATTACCGGGATGTGCCGCAGGTAGGGTTGCTGTTGAATATATTTCAATACTTCTTTTCCATCAACCCTGGGCATATTAATGTCGAGCAGTATTATATCGGGCAGCACAGCATCGGCAAATTCATCGGTTTTGTCAAGATATTTTATTGCCTGTTCGCCATTTTCAACTACCGATACAGAATTATTCATCAATAAGTCATGAAAAATATCAAGCGTTAAAATAACATCGCCTTTATTATCCTCTACCAGTAAAATGTGTAGCACCTTGTTAGTCATTATAGATTCGGATTTTTTTAAGGTATTAATTTGTTTTACTAATGTTAAAATAAAAAATGCTCCCTCAAGAAAAACTATTTATTTCATTATTATAGCTGATACTTTTGTCAGCATCTGCCGCTTCTGAAGAGACATCTTTTACCTGTCGAAATTCCAAGAACGGGCAATCGTTTAGGGCTGCTTTCGTAGGTTCGAAAGCAATTACTTTACTTTACTTGATACATATAAAATAATTAGTCCATCAGAATTCTTGAAAGGTATCCTTTTTTTGATAAAGGCGCAAAATAGAAAACCATTTAAATGAAACTACAAAAAATTACGGTCGATGCCGTCGGTAAAAACTATGTTATTATTTGTCTTTTACATTCTTTAAAATATTCACCGGTTAAAAAAGATTATTTTTTATTGTTTACATTCATGGTGCTTTTACAGTTTGAAATTCATTTTTTAATATACCTCCGTTGGATAAAAATATACTACAGTTTTTATTGATCGATGACCATGAAATTGTTCGCACTGGCATTAATTTATTGTTATCTAAAATATACCACCCCGTTGTAATACATGAGGCAGCAGATGGCGACAGTGCAACTGCCCTGGTAAAAAAAATTATAGAATTAGGCACTTAGTTCGCAAAGCATTTACTCTATTGTGTTAGACCCTATTTTCTTTTTTTTCTTGATAAAAAAAAGAAACAAAAAAAATCAAGGCTCCAACGTCAATCTCGGATTAAACATTCTCTTTTAGCTTTAACATCATCATCTTTTAAAAAAAATAACCATAGCGCCCAATAC
>JANPNY010000834.1:0-3007 GCA_031427745.1 Chitinophagaceae bacterium
TTTTCTTATTTTAAGGCATGTCTTTATTCTTCCAAATAAATAGGGTAATCATACAAGGCATCGTAGCCCGGATAAAAACCGCTGATGGTTATTGATTTTGAACTGCCAATAGCTTTTTCTAATTCGTCAACATTTTTCACATCCTTATCATTTACTTTAACAATGATAAAACCATCCCTCATTCGGGTTTGATCTTTCATTGCGCCATCATTTAGTTTTTTAACAATAACCCCACCGCTAACACCAAATTCTTTAGCCTTTTTATTATCAAGATTTGCAAAATCTGCACCTAATTTTTGTAGAAGTGCATTTTCTTGTTTTACGATATCAAAAGTGCCAATATTATTTTTTAAAGTGGCAGAAATGGTATTGTCCTTTCCGTTTCTGGAATATAGAACCGAAACTTTATCGCTGGGTTTGTACTTTGTAACCAGTTCCTGTAATTCGGATGGTAAAGTTACGGCAATGCCATTTACAGATTTTATGATATCACCTTTTTTAAGGCCAGCATCAGCAGCTGCACTACCGGCGGCAACACTGGTAATTACCAGCCCATCACCATTATAAGTCAACCCCATCTTGGCTTTTTGATCTTCCGGAAGATCGTATGTATTGTAAGTAGATACACCAAGGTAACCTCTTTGCACACTGCCATATTTTATTAAATCATTTACTACTTTTTTTACAATGTTTACGGGTATTGCGTAAGAGTAGCCAGAGTAGTAACCGGTAGGAGAAGCAATAGCGGAATTAATTCCAATTAAAACACCATCCGTGTTAATTAATGCTCCCCCACTATTGCCCTGGTTTACAGCCGCATCTGTTTGTATAAAAGATTCAACAGCAGAGTTGGTTTTAGTGCTTTTATTTAAACCAAGACTTCTTGATTTAGCGCTAATAATACCTGCAGTAACAGTCGTTTCTAAATTTAACGGATATCCAAGTGCCAATACCCATTGGCCAATTTTTACATCATCAGAGTTACCGTACAATATAAAAGGCAAATTGCCGGCATCAATCTTTATCACAGCTAAATCGTAGGCAGGATCTCTGCCAATAACTTTGGCGGTGTAAGATTTTTTATTGCTGAGCGTTACAGTTAATTCATCTGCATTTTCCACCACATGGTTGTTGGTTACAATGTAGCCGTCTGCACTAATGATAACACCGGAGCCGGATGCCTTCTGTTCGGGTACATAACCACCGCCATTGCCTCTACCAAAAAATTGGTTAAAAACATCATCGTCAAAAAGGTCGCTGAAGGGGTTAGATGGACGCTGCGAACGGGGCAGGTTATTACTCACCTGCTTGGCATTGGTTTTTGTTTTAATGTGCACAACGGTGGGCAATGCTGCTGCTGCAGGTTGTGTAAAATCAATGGCGCCGGCAGGAATATTATTTTCATTCAGGCCCGTCAATTTATAATTAGATGGAATAACGCCGGTTTGCTGACCGGCATACATGGTTTCGTTTTTTACATATTTACCATAAGTCCAAACTACAGCAAACGCAGTAACAGCACTGATGGCAATGGTAGCTAATAGTTGTTTTAGTTTCATCTGATGTTGATTTTATAGTTTTTTGTTTATCTGTTTAAAGAAAATAATGACTCAATTTTTGTGCCTTGCTGTACAAAGTAACGATGCACTGACAAAATGGTATTTACCAACCGGCACCTTTAACAATTAATTAGTAAGACTTTCGTACATGCTTTACAAAGTTAATAAAAACTGCAAGGTGTCAATCCCGTCTGCATAATCTGACAGGCCGGGTTGCTGCGCTTTTCCAAACTGTATATCTACACCAACAATACACTGTACATCGTTATTTTGTTTGAGCGCATCAAGGGTATTTTGCCAATCTGTATAAAAACTGTAGTTCAATTGACTGATGGGTGAAAACAAAGAGTCGTTCTCTACCAGCAAGATGGCTTCATTGGTCATATAAAACCGGTTATTCATAATCTGTATAGATAAATTATAGTCGTAGTTGTTTCTGTATTTGTGATGGTCAGCAAAATACAGGTATTGATGAAACGATTTCAGTAAGGGCACAAAATCATATCCTTCCGGCACAAAAATTTTAGTGACATTTCTGCAACCCAATCCAAAAAATATATGAATATCATCTGCCAGTTTTTCAAGTTCAGCCTGTGTTTCGTTGCCGGTTAAAATGGCTGCAGAGGTTCGATTACGGCGGATGATACTAGGGTATTTGCCAAAATAATAATCAAAATACATAGCGCTGTTATTGCTGCCCGTGGCAATATAAGCATCGCAGCCTTTAAGTATGCTGGCAAAGGAAACAGCGTGTTGTAAAAGGGGTTCCCAACTAAACATTTTTTGCACAAGGTGCTTCAGTAATACTTCGTCTTTACCTGATAGTTTGATGGTTTGCCTATGACCGCTGATAAATACCGTTAAAAAATCATGAAAGCCAACTAATGGAATATTACCAGCCATCACAATACCTACATTTTTAGGGTTAATGTTATCGTCTAATGAGTAATGATTTGCCCACGCTAACAATTGATCGGTTTGTAAAAAGTGTTCAATAATAGTATTGACAGACAAATCAATAAACTCTGGTGTAAACCAACCATTTTTTTGATAAGCCTGTGTTTTTGCTTCCTGCCATTCTGCTGTATTTTCTAATAAATATTCCTTTAATCTGTCTAATATTTCAATCCTATTTTGTAATTTCATCACTATAAACTTATTTTGTATTCAAATTTCGTTATTCCTAATTTCTAAATCAAAAGTAATGGCTATTAAAATAACAGACGAATGTATAAACTGCGGTGCATGCGAGCCCGAATGTCCTAATAATGCTATTTATGAAGGTGGTGTAGAATGGGCCATTTCTGATGGTACCACCGTTAAAGGAATGTATACTTTATTAGACGGAACACTTGTAGACAGTGGTGCCCGCAATGCTCCTGTTAGTTCAGATACTTACTATATTACGCCTAACAAATGCACCGAATGCCAGGGTTTTCACGAAGAGC
>JANPNY010000835.1:0-18649 GCA_031427745.1 Chitinophagaceae bacterium
GCTACTCTTTCTACAGGTACTTCTTTTGCAGTTAACGGACATGTAAAAGATCTTGGAACTTCTGCTCCGATAGCAGGCGCGAAAGTCCGCATCAGTAACAACAATTTTACTTTTAATGCTGGTGGCGAATATCAATATGGCTTTACTTCTACCAGAACTTTTGGCAATAAATCCGGTGTGCCGGATACATTGCAATTTGATGATGAGATAGCAGCTACACAATACAATTTATTTACACAGGCAGAAATACAACTACCCCATGACGTGGCTGTAACAGGAGGCATTAGTTATAATAATTTCGGCTATGGATTTACCAGGTTAAATAAACGGCCGGTTAATGCAACCAGCAAAACGTTTAAGCCGGTTTTGATACCAAGAATTGCTTTGATAAAAAAGTTTGGTAGCAATTACAGTTTATATACTACAATAAGCAAAGGGTATGGGCCACCCACCATTGATGAAATTGTTCCTTCTACAGGTGTTTTTAATGCAACATTGAATGCAGAAAATGCCACCAATTTTGAAATAGGAGCAAGGGCAGCAATTCCGGGAAAATTATACATTTCTGCTGCGTATTATTTTTTAAAGTTAAGCAATACCATTGTTTCGAGAAGAGACAACAGCGGTGCCGAGTATTTTGTAAACGCCGGGAATACCAACCAGCAGGGGTTTGAATTGGCTGTTACTTATTATCCTATAAAGGGTACCGGTAGGTTCATAAAAGATTGTAAACTTTGGGTTAATTATACCAACATTAGGGCTAAGTTTGATACTTACCAGCAAGGCAATAATAATTACAGCGGAAACAAACTCACCGGCACGGCTCCCAATGTATTTGTATCTGGTGCAGATATACTCACCAAGCTTGGTTTGTACGCCAACTTTACCTACAGTTTTACCGATGTAATTCCTTTGAATGATGCCAATACATTTTTTGCTTCCCAATACAATTTGTTATTTGCAAGAGTCGGGTACAAAATATTATTGGGCAAAAAAATAGCTACTGAAATTTATAGTTCATTTGATAAATCATTCAATTCACCTTTTGGCCTTGGTAACGATTTGAATGCGGCAGGCAATCGTTACTTCAATCCATCAGCACCACAAAATTTTACAGGTGGATTAAAGCTTCAGTTTAATTTATAAAATTTATTGGTAATAATTGGTTTGACTGCCCTTGGTTCCGATAGTAATTGAATTAAGCAAACTCTAAAATTTTCTTTAAAACTTTTTTCCATTTCCCTTTTCCTTTCATAATATACAATCAGTGACGCTGATGTGTCGCTGAAAAAAAGTGAAAGCTAAATTATTGCTTTTCTCAAAATAAAAGAACCCGGCATTAGCAGCGTCAAGCCCCCCTCTCCTTTGGAGAGGAGCTGGGGTGGGGGTGAGGTCATACGGATGTAAGTCTTTACGCAAGTGCGCCAACAATGATTATTTAACTAAATTTATTTCATGGAGATATATCTTATAAGGCATACTACGCCATTGGTAGCAATGGGAGTTTGTTACGGGCAAACAGATTTAGATGTTACAGAAACTTTTGTTACCGAAGCCAATATCATTAAAGCACATTTGCCTTCCACTATTCAACAGGTTTACAGCAGCCCCTTACAACGTTGCACCAAATTAGCCGCACATTTATTTCCGGAAAAAGATATTCAATTGCAAAATGCGCTGATGGAAATTAATTGTGGCAGTTGGGAAATGAAATGCTGGGACGATATACCCCGGCAGGATATAGAACCATGGATGAAAGACTTCGTGAACAAGCGCACCCCACGAGGTGAGAATTATGCAGATTTATACAACAGGGTAACAGGTGCATTTGAGGATATTACTCTAAAGCCTCTGCCAGCGGCTATTGTAGCACATGGCGGTGTGCTTCGAAGTATTCTGAGTTACATTACCAACACGGCAATAATTGATTCTTTCAACGTATTTAACCTGCACTATGGTTGTGTTATAAAAATTGAGACAGCCAATAATAACCGGCAGTACAGTATACTCAGCAATATTGCTCATGACAAGGAAACACACAAACCAACTGGCTTTTAGGAGGTGCATGTAAAATTGTCGCAGCGTATTAAAGGGTTGCCAACCTTCATAAAGAGATTTATAAGGTAAAAAAAATATTTAGAAGATTGGCAACCCTTGCGACATTTTAGATGCTCCCCTTTTAAGAGGTTCCTATGTTGAAAATGTATATTTGCGGAAATTTTTTTACAAATGGATTTTCATGAAATTGCTTTTAAAGAAATATTAACGGTAACATTTACCTTATTTGCCGTAATTGATATGTTAGGTTCTGTACCTATCCTTGCTTCGCTAAGGGAAAAAATGGGAGGCACTATCCGTTCCACACAGGCAACCCTTGCGTCCGGCGGATTGATGATTTTGTTTTTATTTTTAGGAAAACAGTTTTTGGGTTTATTGGGCTTGGATGTAAAATCTTTTGCGGTGGCTGGTAGCATCGTTATTTTTATTTTAGGGTTAGAGATGGTGCTTGGACATGAATTTTTTAAAGCCGACAATAACCCCCGGAGTGGGAGTGTGGTGCCCATTGCTTTTCCGCTGATAGCCGGTAGCGGAACGCTTACCACCATCATGAGTTTAAAAGCCAACTATGCAGATGTAAATATCCTGGCAGGTATTCTTATCAACTGTATCGTAATCTACCTCGTGCTAAAATCATTAAAATGGATTGAACGTTTTTTGGGGCCAAGTGGAATGACGATTATAAGAAAGTTTTTTGGCGTAATATTGCTCGCAATTGCAGTAAAAATATTTGGCAGCAATATTGTGAAGTTTGGGAAGTAATTGTAAATGCTGTGCGTAGTTTAAGATGTTTGACTGTAGTGCAAGTGGGTGAAGTTGAATTTAAATTCAACAATTTTAAACCCTTTAAACAACATTCAACTAGAAAAAGGTCTTGTCGTACAATGGATAGTATAAGAGTTTCCGAAGCTCCAGATCCAGGTTCGATTCCTGGCAGGACCACCATTTTTTTCACCAAATTATTGGTTAACAACAGGCCTCGTTTCATACAAGCCAATCAGTGCCTGCACTATTCTTCTGCTATCTCAGTAAAGTAAAATTTGTTCAATTTCCCTCCAGGAGTTTACCCTGTTGTGCCTTCCGGCATTAGCCAATATGTTGTGAGGCTGGGTAAATAGCAAGGTTTCGCCGCTGAATATGTCGAGGTTTTTAAAATGATCATCAATCATTATGTCTGCTTTAATTATTTCTTTCGATCCGCAAAAAACAATTTGTTGCCAGGTAATAAACGGGAAGTGTGTGGCTAACCATGATTTTTTTTCCGCTAAACTTGCCGGAAATTCCATAGCGGCAGAAACTACAAATACCTTATAACGTTCATTTAGTTTTTGCATTACCGCCTGGCTGTTTTCTATAACCGGTGCATTAAGGAAAAACCCCGGGCTTGTTACATATTTCATAGCATTTAAAAAAGCGGCGGATTCCGGTTTCCCATCAATTACTGCCGGTGTTAATACTTCACCAAATTCGGCAGCGTGCATTTGTATAAACTGGCTGTATACATTGGCAATAACGCCATCCATATCTACTGAAATTCGCCTCATTTTATTGTAATATTTTTTTAAAATCTTGAATTCGTCAGCATTCTCACCTTAATAGCTAACCTATTGTTTCAACAACCGCATGCGGTATGCATTCATAGCGGTAGTGCCCAATTTTTGCAACAGGCGATAATTTACAATTACTCCCACCGGTGCACCAATGATAGGAACAAGCTGCGCCATTTTTGCAATGTCAATATAATCCCGGTATTCCTGTTGAAACTCCCGCCACTCAAATTGTTCAATATCTTCAGGAAGTGATTTGCTGTCCGTTTCCCAGTTCATCAATTTAATATAGATTTCTTTTCTGCGTACATGGCTGCAAAAAGCCAACTCAAAAATATGGAGTATGTACACTCTTTCTTTGTAATCTTTTACATCGAAGCCATACAAACCTGCAATATCAAACAAGAGTTTAATTTTAATTCCAATCAAAATAGGAAAATCTGCAAGGCCTAACAATATGCCGCCGGCGCCGGTTATACCACCTTCTATTGCCGCCGTATTTTTATAAGCTTTAATTCTTTCTTCCACTGCCATTTCCCGTACTTCAAATGATTTTCCAGGCAAAGACTCTGACGTGGTATATTTAGCACCAAACAATACCCCACGAACCAATTGTTTTATAGCAGTAGTTATTGCTTTGTGTATTTTTTCAGGTATCCAGTTATTGATTTTTGTTTGTAATTTTTTGGACAAATTATTTAATAAAGATGGGTGCTGCATCATCTTTTTTTGCCAAATCAAAAGCTGGGCTTGTGCATTTTTTTCATAATTATCCATACATAATTTTTCGGGGTATTGTAAAGTTACATAATTGATAGTCGGCGGTTGCAATTGCATTACGATGGTAGCTGCTGTTAGTTGCAACAATGGTAAATGTTCTTACTGGCTACTTAGTTCGTGGGGTAGATAATGAATCTCTGGAAGGCCTTAATTCGTTTTTTTTTAATGATGGGCCAAAATAGAAACTCACCAGTATTAAACCTGGCGAGGCACCATTATCAATTGTCAGCCTCTAACAAAACTAACAATCTCAGCGAAAAGCATATATAAAATTCTTCTGCGAAAGATTGCTGAACAAAGTTGCTTTTAGTCTTAGCTTATTTTACCGGCAATATCCTAAACCTTACTCATAATGCCTGCAACCAACGCATTAAAAATTTATCGTAAACAGCATAATATGGTTCGTTAATGCTGGTATCCCGGTACAACATTTCTTTTTGTAGCAACGATTCTAAGCTGCGTTTTACAATGGCCGAAGAACCGAGGTTGTGGGAATTAATAAATTTTTTGTTGTAGGGCTGTACCACTTTTTCTTCTTTTGCCATGGCTTTTAGCAATTGCCATTGGGTTACAGTAAGGAGGTTGCGGTATTGAAAAAATACAGCTTCTTTTTCCTGCATTATTTTTTGCTTTACGGCCTGCACTGTGGCAGCCTGTATGTTCTTGTTATTTTGTAAAAAAAGTTCGTGACAAAAAAACTGGGTATAGTAGGTATGTATATTGGTATAATCTAAAATCTCCTCTGTTTCTTCATCGCTGATTTTAAATTTATATTTAGTGAAAGTACCCCGGATAAAATTTTTGTAAATTATGCGGTCTATCTTTTGCAGGTTAATGGTATTGCAACTGGCATAAAAAGGGCGTTTGGCGCTATTGAATATCTGCTGCATCATAGCCTGGTTGCTCCCGCAAAAAATGAAGGTTGTATTTTTTAATGTTTGCATTACGGTACGCAAAAGGGCTTCCACATTTTTTTCCGGATAGCTCAGTATCTGCTGAAATTCATCAATGGCGATCACTGTTTTAATTGGCTGCTGATCTAAAAAATGCAGCAATTGTGGAATGGTTTTTTCAAATTGTTTAGGTTGTGTAATATCTAAACTTAATTCCGGATTTCCGCTCAAAGGATCTATACTTACAACCGGCCTGAACAGTTTAATAGCCTCCCAAAATTTCTTACCAATTCCTTTTTGTTCCGGAAAAACTGCATATATATTATTTGCGAGCAGGTTGGTAAACTCCTTTAAATTTTGCGTAGCATAAATATCCATATAGATACATTTACGGTTTCGTTGCTTTTGCAGCAGGTAAAATACATGCTGTATCAGCGCTGTTTTCCCCACTCTTCTCAGCGCAAAAAAAGCAGTATGGCTGTGGTGCTGAATATTCTGTATCAGGGTTTTTGTTTCCTGCTCCCGGTTACAAAAAAAATCAGGCCCTAAATATGTATTGGTGCTAAAGGGGTTTGTTGTTTCTTTCATACCTTAAAGATATTATACAAAATGTATTATACAAAATGTATAACGCATTTTGTATAATTTTTTATATGATTGCTATCGGCTGGCTTACGCCGTTGCACCGGTCGCCTTACTACCCAAAATTGGAGTTATAGCAATGGTCCGATAATTTCCTGTTGTGAATTAATTTTACTGGTTGTAGCATTTTCAATAGCAGGCGTTGTTAGTAGTAATTCTACCGCAACCTTTATATGCTTCTGGTTATTTTCTGTAAACACCCTATTCGTTTAAATTTACAGTCTTTAATATAAACAGCAACTTATGTGCGGATAAAAAAATAAAATATAACTTCAAACACTTTTAATTCAAATACAACAATTATAACATGAAATATGTAAAGATTGCTTTAACTTTTATTTTTGGTGCGTTTATGATTTTTGGAGGCATTAATCATTTTCTTAAGCCCGAAAGGTATTACCCGTTTATTCCTGGTTTTCTCCCTCAATATTTTATTACGCTGGCCTCCGGTGTACTTGAAATTATTTTAGGAATTGGTGCATTCATACCTCAAACAAGATCGAAAGCTACCATGGGCATCTTTATTTTAATGATATTGTTTTTGCCATTACATATCTGGGATTTATTCAAAGAACACCCGGCCATCGGCAGTCACCAGGCGGCTATGATACGAGTGCCGGTTCAGTTTTTATTTATTTTTATAACCGGGTATATTAGTAAAAAGAATTAATATTTAAACTTCCCAAGTTCCTTTTAATTCTGTATCCGGGCTCAATACAACTATTTTTTGCTCTTGGTTTTTTACATAAAAAATCAGCACTTCATTTACTGTCTTAATCCTGTTATTGAATATAAAATTATTAATGAAAATTATCAGGTGGTCTTAAATGGTTGTTTGGTTCAACACTTACGGCGGCGAAATATATTTCTAACTATATTTACGAAACAACAGTTTTAAAATAGCCAAGCATTGCACTGCCTCATTACTTTTACAACAATTCAGTACGCATATAGTGCAGCCTTGCTGTTAAAATACTGTAGCTTTTTGTTGATGTTCGTATTGATTGCAAATGCAGCAATTGCTCAAAGCGGCTGCGAAATAAAAGGAGTAAAAGGACAAACACCTGCCTCTTCCTTCCCGGTTTGTGGAGGTACGTTGTTTGTACAGGATAAAGTACCCGACTGCATCAATTACCCCATTCCTGCCCCGGGTTGCCGGCTTGTTGGTGTGGGAGATTATAAAGATAAAAATCCATTTTGGTACAGCTTTACCTGCTATAGTTCCGGTACGCTGGGTTTTGAAATTGACCCCAAAAATCCGGGAGATAATTACAACTGGCAGTTTTACGATATTACAGGCCACGGCGCATCTGAAATTTACTCGGATGGTGCATTGGTTAGAGCAGCAAACTGGAGTGGCAGTCCGGGTAAAACGGGGGCAACATCCAGTGGCATCAATATCAGGGAATGTGCTTCTGCACCGGGTGAAAATGTTTCTACGTACAGTAAAATGCCCGACATTATTGAAGGCCACACCTACCTGTTGATGGTGAGCCATTTTGACGATTTTACACAAAGTGGTTTTACACTTTCTTTTAGAGGGGGTTCTGCTAGTATTGAGAATCCGGCAACACCACGAATGTTGCAGGCTACCGCAACTTGCGATGGCACGCAGCTGAGTGTTAAGCTTTCAAAAAAAATGATGTGTACCAGCATTGCTGCTAATGGCAGCGATTTCGAAATACAGGGTGTTACAGGTGTTATCAATGCTGCTGTGGGCGCTGGGTGCAGTGGAGGGTTTAGTTCCGATTCTGTGATAATAAATCTAAACAATCCTATTGCGCCGGGAACCTACACGTTGGCTATAAAAAGAGGAAATGATAATAATACCCTGCTGGATAACTGTCTCGACTCAATTGAACGTGGAAATGCCATTACTTTTAAGGTGCTTGAAAGGCTACCTGCTATTATGGATAGCCTCATAACTCCTACCTGTGCGCCTGAAAAGTTAACACTGGTTTTTAAAAAAAATATCCGTTGTAGCTCCATTGCTGCGGATGGCAGCGACTTTATCGTTACAGGGCCATACCCTGTAAAAGTTGTAAAAGCAAATGGGACTTGTGTAAACGGCCTTACCGATAAAATTGAGCTGCTATTGGCGGCGCCGATTGTGCATGAAGGAACCTACACGGTAAAGCTTATTAGCGGCACGGATGGCAATGCTATTGCAGACCAATGCAACCTTGAAACACCAGCAGGCGCAACGCAAAATTTTTATGTTAAAGATACCGTGTCGGCGTCTTTCACTTTCCGGTTATCGCAGGGCTGCAGGTACGATACCATCGATTATTTTAATGCTGCAACAAATGGCATCACAAACTGGAATTGGCAATTCGATAATGGCAGCAGCACCCAAACAAACCCAACAGTTGTATACAGCAGCTTTGGTAATAAAACCACAAAGCTTATTACCAGCAATGGCTTTTGCAGTGATACTGCAGAAGTCAGTTTTTTTATGGATCATGATACACTGCGGGCAGCTTTTACCATGCCATCCGTTTATTGCCCCAATGATCTTGCTTATTTTAAAGATACCAGTATAGGAAAAATAACCAACTGGTACTGGCAGTTTGGAAACGGGTTGCAAAGTACCTTGCAAAGTCCTCCGCCGCAACAGTTTACTACCGCAGGTGTTGATCGTTTGTACCCGGTGCAATTAATTGTAAAAAGTGATAAAGCCTGTTTTGATACCTCTACTGCATTTTTAAAAGTTGCCACTAACTGCCGTATTGCTGTACCCTCCGCTTTTTCACCCAACAACGATGGCCTCAACGATTATCTGTACCCTTTAAATGCTTACAAGGCCAGCAATCTTACATTCTCGTTATTTAACAGGCAGGGTAATCAACTCTTTTCTACAAAAGACTGGACAATTAAATGGGATGGCACATTTAAAGGTGAGCAACAACCAACAGGTGTTTATATTTGGCGGCTTCAATATATCAACGCAGATACGGGTAAGCAAGTAAGCAGCAAAGGAACAAGCGTTTTAATCAGGTAAAATAATACCTGGAAAATATCCGGTAATTCTCAAAAGTTTATCGCCAGATGTACATATTTATTCAGATAAAAAAAATACAGCCAAAACAGCTGCCTGTTAATCATCTATCCATTATTTACTTTGGGCTGTTTAAATATCCGCTATCCGTCTGATGCTTATTTTGTGTTACTATTCAAATACAAGTTTTGTTACAGCGGAATATTTAGTGGGTAGATAAAGTAAGTGTTGCAGCGCTGCTGATTATAAATGAATACACTTTTAATACGCTCCAATTGCTACTTCAAATTTCAATATATTGTGAAGGCTTGCAAAAGATGCTGGCCTGTTAAAAAATCAGCCATCTTCTTGTTGTATTTATTTAAAAATTATCGAAAACGCTGTTGTATGAAATCCAACTATTTTATTTCCACTTTCCTATTGGGGTTAATTTTTTCTATGCCCTGCCAGTCTCAAACCACCATTACTGTTGAAACAGCTACCTATGCGATAGTGCTGCAGGCAGATAAAGAAAATATGCTTAGCACGGTATATTGTGGTAATAAACTGGAAACAGCTGCAGATTATAGAGGCATTGCTGAAACCTCCCGGTATCCACAGGGCAATGCCGGCATCTATAACAACGCTTACACACCAGCAGGCACCTGGAACCTCTCTGAGCCTGCCTTACAGGTTACGCATGCAGATGGCAATACTTCTCTGGACCTGAAATATGTAAGTCATCGCACCACTAAACCTGATGCAAATACCAGCCTTACTGAAATTACTTTGCAGGATCCTGTTTATAAACTTACCGTTCAATTATTTTATAAAACGTGGAACAAAGAAAATGTAATAGAACAATGGACGGAGATAAGCAACAAAGAACAGGGGGCGGTGGTATTGCAGAAATATGCATCTGCCAATCTATATTTTACCAACAAAGATTTTTACCTCACCAGCTTCCAGGGAGAGTACCTGAAAGAATTGCAGCCGATGGAAGAAAAATTATTGCAGGGAATCAGAACCATCGACAGCAAACTGGGTACAAGAGCCATGCTGCTGGGCTCTCCTAATTTTTTGGTTTCTTTTGGTGGGCCGGCAAAAGAAACCAGTGGCGCTGTAATGCTTGGCCAGCTTGCATGGAGTGGAAATTTTAAACTCGATTTTGAAGTTGATTCTTATAAAAATCTAAGGTTGATAACAGGCATCAATCCTTACCAGGCTGCTTATACCTTGCAGCCGGGAAAAAGTTTTAAAACCCCTTCGCTTGTTTACACATTGTCTAATACCGGCACAGGCGAAGCTAGCCGCCAGCTACATAGCTGGGCAAGAAAATATCGCTTGCTGGATGGGCAGGGAGAAAGGCTTACGCTGCTCAATAACTGGGAAGCCACTTATTTTGATTTTGATGAAAATAAACTATCCGGGTTGTTTAAAGATGCAAAAAAATTGGGGGTAGATATGTTCCTGCTCGATGATGGCTGGTTCGGTAACAAGTATCCCCGTAACAATGATAATGCAGGGTTGGGCGACTGGCAGGAAAATGTAAAAAAGTTGCCACATGGTATTGGTTACCTGGTAAAGGAAGCAAAGGCTGCCGGGGTAAAATTTGGTATCTGGATAGAGCCTGAAATGGTAAATCCTAAAAGTGACTTGTATGAAAAGCATTTGGATTGGGTGATAAGACAACCTCAACGGCCGGAAAAATATTATCGCAATCAACTGGTGCTTGATCTTTCTAATCCTGAAGTACAAAATTTTGTATTTGGAATTGTTGACGACCTGTTTACAAAAAACCCGGAGCTGGCCTTCATAAAATGGGATTGCAATGCGGTTATTTACAACGCCTATTCTGCCTGGCTAAATAAAAATAAAATTCCTCAAACACATCTTTATACGGAGTATGTAAAAGGGCTTTACAGTGTGCTGGAACGCATAAGGGCAAAGTACCCTAAAGTACCCATGATGCTGTGTTCCGGCGGTGGTGGCCGGGCCGATTATGAAATACTGAAATACTTTACAGAGTTTTGGCCAAGTGATAATACGGAGCCTGTTGAACGTATATTTCTTCAATGGGATTATTCCTATTTCTTTCCTTCCATTGCTATCGATTGCCATGTTACAGACTGGGGCAAGCAGCCCATTAAATTCCGGGTGGATGTTGCCAGCATGGGTAAACTTGGGTTTGATATTGTAGCCGCTAAACTCAGTGAAAACGACCTGGCATTCTGCCAGCAGGCAATTAAAAACTATAATGGGTTTAAAGATATTGTATGGCATGGCGATCAATACCGGTTGTTGAGTCCTTACGAAAACCCCGCTGCTGCTATTGAATATGTAAGTGAAGATAAAAGTAGTGCTGTGCTTTTTAGCTACCTGCACAGCAATCGATTTGTAATTAATGCTACCGAAAGGCCCATCCAGTTACAAGGGCTTGATGCTGCAAAAAAATATGCAGTAAAAGAAATTAATTTGTATCCGGGCACCCAATCAACACTCGAAGAAGGGAAAATTTATAGTGGCGATTTTTTAATGAATGTTGGGCTTAATCCCGATGTTAATTATGGCAGAACCAGTGTGATTATTCAAATAAATGAAGTGGTGAAATAACAGGTAGAAATGATAGTTGTCATCGTTGAAGTAACACAAAGCAATTGCATACACTTATGCAAACAGGCGTTGTACTGCAGACTGACTAAATCGATTGGAGCATTTAAATCCAGGCTGGGTTATTACTTTGTATAATAAAATCCCAATGCCGTATCTACATTCATCATATCAATTAATAAGGGTTCTTTTTTAGGATCAAAAAGAAATATCCCACTTATATCACCTACGGTATTCAGATCGATTATTGTGCTGCTGTTATCTGCTTTTAAAAACTTCAGGTAACGGGCTTTTGAAGTTTCAATAATACGCAACCGGGGCCAGTATTTTTTCAATTCGATTCTTGCATTTCTCATTTGAAAAAAATTCTCGTGGGTAACACTTTCAAAAATATTGGGTTTAAAAATCAATTTTATTTTTTCCAGTTGCAGGGAGTCCGGGTTATAAAATACTGCGGCTGCAGTGGTAATTATTAAGGTATCAGAAAAGAACGAAGGCGGCTTTGTCAGCTTTGTTGCAGTGGAGATTGGTTGATTATTATCTGCCTTATTATTTTTCTTGTTATCAGCGGAGCAGGAAAATAATAATTGTAAAACAAAGGCAAAAATGCAGGCTGGTATTATGTGCATGGCTGCAACATTTTTTAATCTAATTGGCTGCATAACATAAAATTTAATCTTTTCATTGGCAAAATACGATTATAAAAAGAGCCTTTAATTGAATTCAACTAAAGGCTCTTTTTTGTTATGAAACATCTCTTTTATTAATATAGGGTAAAAGAGTTTTGCTGGTTAGTAATTCCACAAACGGGTTATATTAAATCCAATAAGAAATTGTCCTCCCGACATTTTTTTAGTTGATCCATCTGCTAGCTGATCAGTATAAGCAAATGGTGCGTTTGTATTATAAAGATTATTTCTTTGTGGACTCAGGTAAGAGTAATTTCCGCAAAACAACTGGAAGCTGTGACTGCTGGTGTTAAATTCTACACCAAAAGACAGGTTGGGTAAAGGGTTGTTGGTTGCATGCTTTGTTAAAGGCTGATCGTAATTGATCAGTAAGGAAGTAACATTGGTCACTCTATACCTTGCCGATACTGCTACTGCAAAATGATTGTGTTTCATTTCCTCAAATATCACCTTACCGGTACTGTCATTTTTAGTATAATAACCATTTACAGCATTTTGGTGAGAAAGACTTGGAGCAACTTGTACGGAAAACTTATCTGAAATTTTACGTGCAATTATTACCTGGTTGAAAAAAGACACTCGTTGCTCGGGATATTTAAACAGGCTTTTATCAGCATCTTTCCTGGTATCGTAACCCACGTTGCCATAATAGGTAACGCTTACCGGGTATTTACCGTTGGTTTGTGTAATGATACTGTATTTTGCACTGGCATCCCACAACATGTTCGCTTTGGTAATACCTATACCAAGGTATAAATTATTGATTGGCGCATACGACACACCCATGCGGATGTTGGAGGGTGCAAAAAATCCCCAAAAATCATCATACCCTTTGGTTACAATACCAAACCGGTGCTGAATATCCATTTCGAATGTACCTTTTACCGGAACCATCACAGTTTGATTGTCGATGATCCACACACCACCAAAGGTGTTTTTTACTGGCTTTTGTTTTGCCGGTGAAACAGATTTGGAAACAGTTAAACTGTCATCCTGTGCAACTACTGCAGTGCTAATTACCAGCAGGCAAATGGTCAGGTAAGCAGTAGTCGTCAACCCGCTTTTTATTTTATTTGTAATGCTTTTCATTTGTTAAATTTTTAAGGTCACTTAATTATTAGGCGCACCATTTCTTATCCAGTCATATACTTTTTGCCTGTCTGTTGCAGAAGAAATATACTCTCTCATTTCTCCGTTAATCATTTTATATAAGACACTTTCTTTAGGGATAGAAGTATTTACATATCCGCCGCTAACAATTTGAAGATAAGAACCATTTACAGTTGTATAAGGCTTTTGTGATCCTGCAACATGGCAGCCTGTTAGTGAACATTTTGTATTAAGCATTGGAGCCAAATCAGTTTTAAAACTTACAAATTGTGGAGGACCATCTGGATCCACAGCAACTTCTGGCAGTATTACATCTTTATAGCAACCAGATAGCCCAAAAGCGATGGCACAAATCAGTCCGGTATATTTTAATAATCGTTTCATTGTAATTCAGTTTTTGGGTGATTATTTATTATTGAAATTCATGTTACATTCAATATCAATTTTATCAGCAATACTTGTACTGGTAATACCAAAATCTCTACAGTTAAACTGGAATTTAAGTTGCAAACCAAATACATCATAGCTGGTTGCTGCTCCTACAGTTGCTCGTGGAATATATTTTAATCTACCCACAATTGATTTGGTAGTTGGACTGGCGAGTTTGCCCTGCCATGTTAAATTAAGTGTAACAATGTAATCTGCACTTAAAGCATCATATTCTACTTTTGTAGTTTTGATTATGGCAAGATTGGTTATAGAAAGGTTTTGTGTTCCAGGAATGATAGCTGTGGTACCCATTCCTGCTACATTGCATCCTACATCTCTGCCAGGTTCTCCTGTATTGGATTGATTAATTTGAACATATCCGTTAAAATACGTTTTTGAAAGATCGCTCTCATAAAAAGCCCATGAAGAATCTTTTAGTGGCTGGCCGGTTACTGGATAAGTTGTCATTTCAGCATCTGTAATATTGTGCACGCCAAATTGGTTAAAACGACCGGTTAGTAATCCGGCAGCAGCCATATAACTGGTTGACCACAATGTACTGGAGTGAACCTTGTCTAATTTCCATTCAAGTGGATTGGCTACGGTCATATTACCCGGTGTTAAAACTGCCGTACCCCGAACAATTACTGGTGTAGTAGAGGCCGGTGGTGGTAGTAAATCGTTTTCTCGTTTACAACCGGCAATGTATCCATAACTACTTAAAAGCAGTAATACAACCAGCAGCGTTTTATTATCAAAGAGTTTCATAAAAAAGTTTTAAATAATTAATGATTTGTTAATTATACAAAGCTATCATGGCTACGCTGACAATTGTATGACTAAAGTTTGAGGTGAATATGATATTAGTTGGATGGAATGATAACGATAATCATAAATTTAAAATCAGGCCTGAAAATGAATAATCAGCTAAAAATGTTCCTAGAGGAAATAGCAATGAATACTACTTAGTTGGTTGAATTAGAATGATCGATTTCAAGAATTCTGCAAATTTTTTAGATGGATATTGCCGTAAACAGGTAGCCAGCACGAAGCCAATTTTTATTTGGTTATGGGCTTTACCGCACTTTTTTTTTATAAAAAAGCAGAATAAGAATGGGCGTAACAGTTAACTCCATAATTAATGCTGAAAATAAACAAAGGCTCATTAAAAGGCCGATATAAAATGTACCGCCAAAAGTAGAAGATAGCAACGTCATAAATCCGGAAAGCAACACCAGCGTTGTTATAATGATGGCCTTGCCGGTGGAAAGGTAGGTTCGTTTTACCGCATACGGTAGCGATAAACCTTTGGAGAGTTCCAGTCGCAATCTGCTTAAAAAATGTATGGTATCATCAACCGCTATCCCAAAGGCAATTGCAAATATTACGGAGGTATCTGCTTTAAGGTTGATATGCAACAAGCCCATGAATGCAGCCATAATAAACAGCGGGATAATATTTGGGATCAGGATGATTAAAACAATCCTCCAGCCCTTTAATAATAATAATGCTATAAATGATATAACAATGGCATCAATGATAATTCCGGTAATAAGATTGTTGGTTAGTGAATAGGTCACTTTATCGAGCAACACTGCCGAGCCCGTTAACTGGTATTCAAAATCATTCAAAAAATTCCCCCTGTTAAAATAGTAATCAAATTTTTCTCTTAATACTTTAAATTCTTTTATCGACATATTGGGCAAACGACCGCTGATCCTTAACTGTCGATTGTCTTCCGACAGATAGTGTTGCATCTCGTCTGCAAATTGGGTTTGCCGAATGGCTTCAAAATACCTGTTTATGTCCTGGTCGTTATTTGGTAAAGCATAATTGCTGTTCTCGCCACCATAGAACGCCTTGTTGGCACCCCTGAAAAGGGATAAGGGCGAAATAACATAACCAACGCCACAACTATCCTTCAAAAAATGTTCAATCTCTGCTACCAGTTTTAATGCCGGCAAATTTAAAAACGTGCCGTTGTTCGTTTTCATTTTTAACGAAAGCTCAAAGGGGCGGGTGCCTGCAAAGTCCTTCTCCATAAAGGTATAATCATCCAGTATGGGATTATTTTTTTGTATCTCCTGTAATAAGCTGGAGTTAATTTCAATTTGCTTAACGTAGTAAATAGATACCAGCATTATAGCTCCAAAAATTCCTAACACCAGGTACTTGTTTTTTATAACTGTTTTAAATGCAAGTGCTAAAAAATTGTTCCACCGGTGTTCCGCCGTTTTTCTGTAAACCACTTTTGGTATGGGTGAAAATAAATAAAACGCATAGAGTGAAAACATGGTAATGCCAAAGGCTATAAAAAGTCCGATGCCTGCAAAAAAACCAAAGTTCCGGATAGGTATAATATTGGTAATGCCTAAGGTAAAAAAACCGGTAGCTACTATGCAGCAGGTGTAAAAAGTAGCAAGTCCAATTTCCCGGTATGTTTTATCCAACGCATCTTTTTTTGATAAACCGGTTCTGAGATTTTCAATATAATGAGTGGATATATGAATGATGTCCGACATGCAGATGGCTGCAAGTATGGGCGGCAAAAGGCTTGAAATAATATCAAGTTTATTGCCGGTTGCTGCAATAATTGCAAGTGTCCACATAATGGATACTGCAATAATTAAGAGCGGCACAATAATAGTTTTTACAGACCGGAATAACAGGTAAAGAAACAGGCTGATAAATAGCAGTGAAAGTGAAAGATAGGTTTGTAAGTTTTTTTCAATTTCTTTGATGTAAACTCTTTCTACACGAATTTTTGCGGTAATATGTGTTTCATCAAATTTTAGTTCATTTATTTTATTACGGATGGCATTTAATATAAAATCTTTCTGGTCATCTCTTAATTGTTGTTCATTGAATGCCGCAATGGCAATGGATTTTCCGTCTTTGGATACCAGCAGATCCCGATACTCTTTCGACTGAAATACATAAACAGAATCCCCCGCATATAATTCCGGCTGCGCTATATGGATCAAAGGTCTGGCATTGATTTCGTTGTTTACATAAAAAATGCTGTTGGCTGTTGTTAATGAATAAACCTTGGTGATATGATCCAGCTTTTTTACAAAGCTGGTAAGGCTATCGGTTTTTACCAGGAAGTCCTGTTGGAATATTCCCTTTTTGTTTTTTAATCCTATAAAAATAAATTCATCATCAATTTCGGAGCGAAATTGTTGTTGAAAATCCTGGAAAAAAGTAAGGTCACTGTCGCCGGCGGGAAAAAGGTTTTCAATATTGAATTCAAATTTTAAAGAACGCAGCGGAATTAAACTTACAATCGTTATCAGCAGAATGACGCCAAGGGCAAGCCAGCTTTTTTTTTCATTCATTCTTCTGTATAATTATTTAGGTTGATGAGTGCCAACCGTATTAAAAAAGATCGCCTTTAATCATCATGGATTTTGTTTCTCTTAATGATTCCATTGCTTTTTCGTGTTCTTCTATCGGCACAAGATAGCTCACCGCCTTGTCCGCAAACTTATTGCAATAGTTACATTCGTTGCAATCCCTATGACAATTTCCTTTGTGAAAAAAATCCATAAATCCATCCAGTTTTTTATTGTCGATATACAAATCAAAACTTTCATTGAATGCTTTTTCTTCTCTCAGTACATTCAACTGATTAACCAGTTTATGAGCTTTAAAAAGATTTATTTTAGAAGGTTGCAACAGGTATTTGAGGCCTTTCCAATAGTATTTATCATCGTTGTAAATTATGTATTTGGAAAGTCCATGAATAAGGTCCATCATATTTCCGTCGTAGGTTCTTTTTGTGTAGGCAGATACAATTCTGGCAAGCGCTTCTGTCGTCATACTTCTTTCCACCAGTTTAATATTATCTACGCCGGCTTCTTCATAATAGTGAAGATCTTCGGGCCTGATAAAAGCAGACTTTAATATTTCAACCGGGTTCGACAATAATTTTTCGGCACAGGAAAATAAATAGTAGTCGAAACTAAAATTATCATTCACATGATTTTTTTGGGAAGCATGGGCGTTGTAGTTGGCGTGCAGGGTAACCATCGGGCATTTATTCATGCACATCAGGTTGGCAATTGTTTGAATTTTGCAGGTTGTTTTTTCCTTGATCTTTTTTATCTCCTCAAAATTTTTATTAAGATCTACATAAGAAATATTAATCTTATCAGCTCCAAGATTTTCCCAGTAACGTGCTTTCTCAAAGCCATCAATCCTCACTTGCACCGATGCTGAAATGGAAAACTGGGGATAATTCTTTTTTATAATCTCCATTACCATGGGCAGCGAAACGGAAATGCCATCTACATTTATTTCCGCCAGCCAGTCCAGTGTTTTACGGATATCCCGGTATCCTTTTTTTGTAATTTCAAGATTATCGAAACAGGTTCCGTTGAGCAGGTAATTAAATTTTAAATTCCTTTTATGTGCTTCATCAACAAATTCTTTTACTTTTCCCCTTTTTACTTCGGGTAAAGTAAGTGTTGGTCTTCCACCACCAATAAGGCCCACATTCAGCTTACCGTAAATTTCCTCTGTTTCAGAAAAATCGATTTTTTCAAAGTAATCATCTTCCCAATTCACTGGTATGGTTAGCTTCATTGTTATGCAGGTTTTTAATTTGAAAATTGTTTTGGTGTAAATCTTTCTGCAAATCCTGGCAGATTATCTTAGCTTTTTTTGTATTGAAATTATTAGTGATGTTTTTAGATATCATTTAATTCAAAGTACCTGCAAGGTATTTGGTCGTTGAAGATATTTTTATGATAAACGTCAAATCTATCAATGAGAAGCGTCATATAGTTTATTTATGCAGCATTAGCATATTGGAGCTGCTAACTGCGATCAACTTATAGAAGTATCGTGTAAAGCAGTTCAACATTTGTTAGTCTTCCGATACATTTTTCATTGCTGATAGTACGGCAAATG
>JANPNY010000836.1:0-3117 GCA_031427745.1 Chitinophagaceae bacterium
TTTATGCAACGACTAAATCTCATACAGCATCATGTAAACTTAAAATATGGCCTTGGCGTAGAGCTTAACAATTACAGGTACAATTCTGCAGTTAGCTACCGCAAAGAAAATCCGTTTGTAACCGGCCAGGCACCTGCTCCAACCATTTTCAGAGACTCTGTTTCTTTTTCAAAAAACAAATTGGCGGCAGATTATTTTACAGTGCCGCTGATGATAAACTTTTGTACCAATACTTCCAATCAAAATAAAGGGTTCAGTATAAGTGTAGGGGTAAGCGGCGGTTTTTTGTACAACCAACGTAACAAACAAATAAGTGGGGCCAGGGGCAAACAGAAAGTAGAAAACGGATTGGGTTTAGAACAATTTAAGTTTTCTTATATAGGCGAAATTGGCCTGGGTCCTGTAAGGTTGTACGGTTCTTATTCTCCCACCAGTTTTTATAAAAAAGGGTTGGATATGAGGCCCTATACATTGGGTATTCGATTGAGTAACTGGTAATCTTTTTAAAGTTCAAATATAAAAGCAGGCGAACCGGCCTGCTTTTCTGTGTCTGCCTTTATTAAACAGGCTCTTTATTTAAAATTTAGTTAAGCTTTTTACCAAGCGTAAAATATTTTGATATGGCACAACGTTTGAATACCGGTATTCCATAATTTCCGTTATGAAAAAAGCTGTTTTTTACTCCATTACATGTTTCGGCATTCTTTTGCTGACAGTTTCTTTCGTTATACCAAAGAATAATAAAAAGCGCAGTGCTAAAAAGATCAATACTTCTGCAAGAATAAAAAAACCTTTGCCTGCCGCAGAAGAAAGTCCCTACTACATTATAATTGACAAAAGTGATTACGAATTAAAAGTGTACGACGAGGAGGGCTGGTATGCCACCTATCCCATTGTTTTTGGCAGTAAAGATTTGGGTGATAAAATGAAAGAGGGCGATAGAAAAACCCCCAATGGAAGCTTTAAAATTATATTAAAAAAAATACACAATAAATGGGGGCCGGAGCTGTTGTTAGATTATCCCAATGAAACCAGCATAGAAAAGTTTAATGATCGCAAACGAAAAGGTGTCATTTCAAAAACTGCAAAAATAGGTGCCGGTATTGCCATTCATGCTACAAGGCCAGAGGAAGAGTGGACCATTGATAATTTTTATAACTGGACAGATGGGTGTGTATCTGTAAAATATACAGAGATGAAAGACTTATTTAGTTACATACCTGTAGGCACGGTGGTAACCATACAGTATTAAAATCTGCAAGCTTAAATAAACCGCCTCCGTTTTTATTTTACAAAAATCAAACTACCATCTCCATAACTCAAAAAGCGGAATTCGTTTTCCATTGCGTAGTTATACATTTTTTTCCAACCATCGCCTGCAATAGCAGCTACCAGTAATAAAAGGGTAGATTGTGGCTGATGAAAATTGGTGATAATGGCCCGGGCAATTTTAAATTGATAACCGGGGGCAATTAAAATTTGGGTGGGCGTTAATATCCGATGTTGCTTATTTTTTTTCATCCATTGCAGCAAAGCCGTCAATGCTTCTCCACTGCTATATTTTGTTTCGCACAGGGGCTCCTCATACACATCCCATTGATAAATTTGTAATGCTGCCGAAGTAATTTCGGGATAAAGAATAGTTTTTACTCCCATCCAGTAAAGGGTTTCAATTGTACGCAACGAAGTTGTGCCCACTGCAATGATATTTTTAGACTTATTACCGAGGAGTTGCTCAATCGTTTCAATGGAAACTTCCATCCATTCGCTGTGCATTTCGTGGCCCTCCATTTTACTGGCTTTAACAGGCTTAAAAGTACCTGCGCCTACATGTAGGGTAACATAAGTTTTTGCAATATTCTTTTTTTCAAATGATTCAAATATCGCTGACGTAAAATGCAGTCCTGCGGTAGGGGCCGCCACACTCCCTTCGTGTTTTGCATAAATTGTTTGATAGCGCTCTTTATCCGTTGTTTCCGGTTTTCTTTTTATGTAAGGAGGCAATGGAATATCGCCAAATATGCCAAGAACCTCAGCAAAACTGTTTTCTGCTGGTTGCCACGAAAGCTCTACTACATAAGCATCTGATAATTTTTCAACCAAGGTTGCAGTAAGTGTTACAGCTATATTTTCTAAAGGATTTTTATCTGTTGTAATTTCTTTATGCAAACTGCCCGCTTTCCATTTACCGGCGCCGCCAATCATGCATTTCCATCTAACAGCTGCTTTTTTGCCCATTACTACACTATACTCATTGTTGGTTTCGTAAGGCTCCAGGCAAAAAATTTCTATTACACCGCCGGTTTGTTTTTGAAACAAAATCCGTGCTTGTATTACTTTGGTATTATTAAAAACCAGCAGACTGTTTTCGGGAATATACTGTGCAATATTTTTATAAATATCTTCTGTTATTCTCCCTTCATTATAAATCAAAAGCTTGGATTCATCCCTTTCCTTTAATGGAAAAGCAGCAATTCTTTCATCTGGTAAATGATAACAGTAGTCGTTGATAGAAATATGTTTAGGGTGCATCAATAAATATTAATTGGCCAAAAAATCACTAACCGTTGTCATCCACTTTGTATGTTCTTTCTCACACAAAGATTCATGACCGGCAGTTTCATATACTACCAATTCTTTTTTTGCCGGCAGGTTGTTGTAGATAGCATCGGTTTCAACCTGTTGTACTCTTGGATCTTTTTTGCCCCATTGCAATAAGGTAGGAACGGTAATGTTTTTTACAAATTCTGATGGCTTCATATTAAAAGCCCAAAAGCCATTTAATGTGCCACCCCAGAAAGTAATGAAGGTTGCCAATGGCTGACCGGGCAAACCCATCATTTTTATCCTGCCTTCTGCAGCTTGTAAAATAGAAGCAAAAGGCATTTCTAAAATTACTTTTGAGGGGTGCAACGGATAATCGTTCATGGCCTTTGCAACGGAAGCTGCGCCCATTGATATGCCCCATAACACAATATTTTTCTCGCCCTTATCTTTTATAAAATCGTACGCCAGTTTTACATCTTCCGATTCGTAATAACCTATTGTAGTAGTATTTCCACCGCTGCTGCCGTGCGCCCGAAAGTCGAGCAGAAATGTATTATATCCCATTTGCCT
>JANPNY010000837.1:0-4623 GCA_031427745.1 Chitinophagaceae bacterium
GGCGTAAATGCTTCCTGTAAAGTTGATTTTTTTACCAGTTTGTTGCTGTACAAAGCCCTGTCCCATTTTAGCAGATCAGCAGCAGTAGCACTGATACGGCCCGGCCCTTTTCTATTGCCCAGCCAGATGGTATAATTGGAAGACGGAAAGGAATCAGCACGAACATATTGCTGCCGGTCACTTACAAAAATATGCCCGAGTGCAAAATTTTTGATGGCTGCTTTTTCTGACAGCGTTCTTATATCTGTGCTGTTCATTTGCAAGGGACGAAAAATCCATTGCCTGCACAGGTTAATAAAATCTTTACCAGTTACTTTTTCTGCAATGCTTGCCAGTAGCAGATACCCCGTATTGCTGTATTCATATTTAGTGCCGGGTTCAAATGATTTTGCAGGAGCAAATTTATCCAGGTATTCAATACAATCCGCATTGCCAGCCACTTTTGTTTTATCCCAATGCTCATCCATAATGGCCTGGTAATCGGGTAATCCGTTTGTATGTGTCAGTAAATTTCTAATAGTAATTTTTTTGTAGGGAATGCTGATGTATTTTTCTACAGGGTCATCGTAACGGAGCAAACCTTTTTCTTTTAGCATCATAATTATCATAGCGGTAAATTGCTTGGATACTGATGCCAATTCAAAAATGTCACTTTTTTGCAAGGGTATTTTGGGGCTGAATTGCCGGTAGCCAAATGCTTTTTGGTAAATGATTTTGCCTTTACCTGCAACCAATAACACTCCACAAAAATCTTTTTCTTTTGTACATACGCTATCTAATCGTTTTTGCTGGGCTGCAGCAAACAACGGCAATAGAATTAAGAACAGTAGCAGGTTTTTCATTTGCTTTATTTTAAATAGGTCACAAAAAATAGTTGCTTGTTAATGTAGTTTCATTTGAGCTTTTGTAATGAAAGCGTTCATTACCCCAGTTGGTAGTTAAGCTGTTTTTGATAGCTATTTCCCCACCCATAAGTTTGCTAAGGCAAAACATCCTGATACAAAATATTACCTAGGCATTAAAGGCCAGCTGCTAATTTCAACAAAATTTACAACAGATAACGTTATTGATTTTATTATGATAATTTAAAAGTTATTATTATCTTTCGAATAGTTTAATTTCTTAACAATCCCTTTACTGTACTTTCTTATTACCACCTCCTTTCCACAGAGATACAATTACTCCGTGCTGTGTATGACAACAAAATATAAAATAGCATTTTTGTAACTACATTATTCATTCAATTAAAAACGGAGGTTAAAAATGAAAAAGCTTCAAAAACTAAAGCTAACCAGTTCCTTTGCAGTTAATTTTTATTGCATGGCAATTTTAATGTCACTTAGTATTATAAGTTGCCACAAAGAAATTCAACCTTTAAAAGAAGATGACAGCACGGCTTCATCCGGTGAATTAACAACGGCTGAACGAAGTATGCGGCATATAGTTGTACAACAAGGCACTTCTATACAAACTGCAATAAATGCAGCTACGGCAGGCACCACCATTTTTATAGAGCCGGGAACTTATAAGGAATCCATATCGGTAAATAAGCCTGGCATCCGGTTGATTGGCGATAATAAACATCACCAAAAAATAATTATTTTAAACCCAGGTACGGAAGAAGATGGCATCAACGTTACGCCCGATGGAGATGGGTTTGAACTAAGAAATGTAACGGTAGAAGGTTTTGAAGATAACGGCGTATTGCTCACAGGGGTTGACAATTTTGTGCTTGATCATGTAGATGCCGTCAACAATGCAGAATATGGATTGTTTCCAGTGCACTGTAATAAGGGCGTAATTAGATTTTGTACTGCCACCGGAAGTTCAGATACAGGCATTTATGTGGGACAATCCTCCAATATAAATGTTCAAAATAATATTGCTTTTGGTAATGTTAGCGGATTTGAAATTGAAAATTGTACCAACGTAACCGCCAGCTTAAATGAATCGTATGATAATGCGGCAGGCTTCCTGGTATTTTTATTACCCGGCTTGCCCGTTAAAACTTCTACCAATATCACCGTTTTCAACAATTACATTCACGACAATAATCATGTAAACTTTGCCCCGCCCGGAGGTGGTTTTGAAACCTTTATTCCACGAGGTGCCGGAATGTTGTTGGTTGGTACAGATAATACTACAATCAGAAATAATATTATTCAAAATAATAATTTTGTTGGAATTGCCACTGTAAGTACCCTCGTGTTAGGAGGCCTGGCCGGGCTACCACCCGAAGCGTTTGCAGACATTGAACCCAATCCGGATGGAGTACAGATTAAACACAACACAGTTACTAATAATGGTTCTAACCCGCCACCGGGCCTGCCCCTGCCGGGAGCCGATCTTTTGTGGGATGGTTCCGGTACAGATAATTGCTGGAAGAACAACCAGTTTAATACTTCATTTCCGGCCAGCTTTCCTGCGTGTAATTAATATTAGTTAGAAACAGGATTTTGCTGTTTAAATTTTTTTTAGGGGGTTTAAATACTTCACAAACAAAGCATTCTTTTAATGACAAACCGAATCCTTGTTTTATTGTATTGTTGCTTTCATAAAAAATTTATCTGCAACAGCTGAATTGAAAAGTAAAGGGTACTATTAAGAATTTATTTGTTGAAAAAAATCTCCGGTTATAAACTAGCTAAGTTTATTTCCGGAGATTTTTTTGCGCCTTAGTTGCTGTTGTTAACTTAAAAACCATTTAAAATACCAACCGGCGAAGCGTTGTAATCAAATACTGTAAGTGCTTTGTGATAATGTATAGGATATCATGTCCTGCTCAACATCGGCATTTGCTGAGTACCTGCTTCTTTTAAAAGACATACCAACTAGTGCGAAGCTATTTCCGCTTCAAATACGTCCTGCTCATTTCATCATACAAGGATAACAGGCTATTGGATTTACCATCTCTGTCAAAAAATTGTTCCCAGGTACTGAGTGGTTCCCAAATACAAGTGCCCTTTCCTTTTCCGTTGGGTAAACCAAAGGCAATTTTATTTACTTCTTCTTTTAGTGCGGAGTATTCAACTACAATTACATCTTTATTATAACGGCGTGACAGATCATTGAGATTATTATCAAGATCGGCTAATGTACCATGCCACTTTGGATAATATGATTCACCAATCACATCAAAATGAACGCCACGGGCAATCATGTTATCGATAAAGAAAACAGATTCGTTGTTTTGCCCGCCTAATGCAACATGCAACATCATTTGCACGGTTGGGTCAACGGCTTTTACTGCTGCAGTACCGGCACAAAGTAATTGTGCCAACTGATCAATATTTGCCACATTCCCATCGGGCCACACAATGCCATGATTGATCTCGTTGCCTACCTGTACCATGTCGGGCGTTGTGCCTTGTGCCTTTAAATCCTCCATTACCTTTTTTGTATAATCATAAAAAGCCTTTTTTAATTCTTCAAACGACAGGTTTTTCCAGGCAGCGGGCTTGTATTGTTTACCAGGATCGGCCCAATAGTCACTGTAATGAAAATCGAGTAATAGTTTTAGCCCGGCAGCCTTTACACGCTTTGCCATTTGCAGGGTATAATTCAAATTGCAAAAACCTTTTTTGGGTGAGTAACCACTATCCTGTGCAGGATCATGAAAAATGCGCAGGCGCACATAATTGATACCATGTTCTTTAATGATTTCAATGGCATCTTTTGTTACACCCTTATCAGAAAATTTTATACCATTTTCTTCGAGCTCTGGCAAAAAAGAAATATCAGCACCCATCATCTGATCAACTGTCCTGGGTTTTGCAGCTTCTCCGGTTAGCTTGTATTTTTCATCAATCGTAACAAGATGTACGATTTCCGGTGCAACCATTATTACATCAGTTGAACCAGTGAACAAACTATTAGCAATTGCATCTACTTTAAAAATTCCAGCCTTTGTTCCTGACTGAATAATTACCTGGCATTTGCCATTAAACAAACTGCGTTGCCACAAACCATCTGCACATTTATCAGCTTCATGACTGCTTGGATCACCATTTCCAACTCCAATGATCTTTGCATCGCCTTCAACTTTAAATTTAATGAGGTTGTCTGCATCCGGCACTTCACGACCTTCCCGATCAACTACCGTTACATTCATTACCGTTACATCTTTACTATCGGCCAGCATGGTTGTTTTGTACGGTGTTAAAACCACTTCTACAGGTACACCGGTTGTTTCAATTTTCGATGTGAGCTTTCTCCCCTTTTTATAAGCAACCGCTTCTAACTTACCTGGTTCAAATGCTACGTTCCATTGCAGATGGCTGTTGCGTGGCATCTCTTTTTTTCCTAAACTTTTACCGTTTAAAAATAACTCTACATCATCGGCATTACTGTTTACCCAAACGTCAATTTGCTTTTTCGGTTGTCCCCATTCGTTATGATGATTCCAGTGCGACGATATATGCAACACATTTTTATCCGTCCACCAGCTTTGATAGTAGTAGTAAATATTTTTTGGAAAGCCACACACATCCATCACACCAAAATGTGAATTGATATTGGGCCATTTAAAGGGTGTTGGTTCTCCCCTATAATCAAACCCTGTCCAAATAAAACCTCCCAGCCAATAATCGTTGGTAGCTGCAAGTTTCCACCACTCTTCTGCCC
>JANPNY010000838.1:0-2894 GCA_031427745.1 Chitinophagaceae bacterium
CCTTAACATAGTAGAAACAGAAAGCAGTGGCTTTACTGCAAACGGTATTGCCACAAGAGGATTGAACCCCATTCAAAGTATAGAAATGAATACAAGGCAAAATGGTTACAATATTAGTGCAGATGTTTACGGATACAACGAAGCTTACTATATACCACCCATGGAAGCGGTAAGCCGTATTGAAATGGTAAGAGGTGCAGCCTCATTACAATTTGGGTCACAATTTGGTGGCCTTGTAAATTATGTAATAAAAGATGCTCCCATAAACAAACCGTTTGAGTTTACCACCTCGCAAACCATGGGAAGCTTTGGGATGTTCAATACTTTTAATTCAGTTGGCGGCACCTATAAAAGAATAAGTTACTACGCTTATTTGCAATATCGAAACATGGATGGCTATCGCCCAAACAGCAAGCAGTGGCAGCTATCAGGGTTTGGCAAATTGGGATATAAACCAACAGACAAATTGAATATCGGCATAGAATATTCATTACTTCGCAATCAAATAAAAATGCCGGGAGGTTTAACGGACAGTTTATTTTCTGCAAATCCTAAAGCATCCACAAGAACAAGAAATTGGCTTAAAAGTCCGTGGAATATAATTACAGCTTATGCAAACTTTACAGCTTCCGAAAACACCATCATCAGTTTAAAAGCATCCTATCTGTTTAGTAACCGTTCTTTGGTTTGGCGCAACGAAGATGGGGGAGCAAGTGCACTGGATGAAATAGATCCGGCAACAAATGCTTTTGTGCCACGGGAAGTAGGTAAAGAAAATATACATAATACAACCACAGAATTGAGAATAGCCCACAATTATACTTTAGGAAAACAACAATCTTCTATTGCAGGTGGTGTTCGATTTAGCCAATCCTGGTTTACAAAACAAGGTGGTGGCGAAGGAACTACTAACAGCGATTTTGATTTATCAATTTCAGGCGATTGGGGGTATAATTTAAATTTTACTACTACCAACATAGCCCCCTTTGTTGAAAATATTTTTCGCCTGGGTAATAAATTCACCATCACTCCAGGTGTTAGATTTGAATATTTAAAAAGTACTGCAAATGGTTATAAGATTGAAGACAACATAAAACTGTCACCCGACAAAAGCCGCAACCGCTATTTTGTTTTAGCCGGTTTGGGCTTAGAGTATAAACCCACAGCAAACATGGGTGTATATGCAAATTTCAGCCAGGCATACCGGCCCATTGAATACAGTCAGTTGGAGCCATTTGGCATAACTTCCAGAATCGATTCCAACTTAAAAGACGCAATCGGATTTAATGCTGATTTAGGTTACAGGGGTACAGTAAAAAATTACTTAAACTTTGATGTGGGAGTTTTTTATATGGCCTATAACAATAGAATTGGTGTAGTACTCCACCAAGACCCGTTAACCGGAAACGATTATTCGTTTAGAACAAATATTGCCAATAGTGTACACAAGGGCATTGAGAGCTATATAGAATTAAATATTTTAAAAGCCATCAATCAAAAATCTATATACGGCTTAAGCATTTTTAATTCGTTTGCATACATAGATGCCAGGTATACAAGTGGAGAATTTAAAGATAAGAGAGTGGAAGCAGCCGCAAAAACAATTAACCGGGTGGGCTTAATTTTTAGTACCAAACATTTCTCATTTACCTTCCAGGTAAATACCGTTGGCGATGCTTATGGTGATGCATCAAATGTAGCAATAAGTAATGACCCCATTGCAGGCTATATACCGGCCTACACGGTTTTAGACCTCAGTGCGACTTATAAAATAAAAAAAATTGCATTAAAAATCGGAGCAAATAACTTAACCGGCAAATCTTACTTTACAAGAAGGACAGATGAATACCCAGGACCAGGAATTATACCATCTGTAGGCCGTAGTTTCTATGCTGGTGTTACAGCTACATTCTAAAATTTAATTTAACCAACACCTAAAGTCTTTATGAAAATCTTTCGGCGTTTTTTCTTTTTATTTTTCTTTAAAGAGTTGGTAATGCTGATCCGGATTTCAGGAATGTTATTTCATTCAGAAGCAAGTCTCCGAACCTCCAGCTTTTATCATTCTATGTGCAGCCAAAGCTTTGTGTATTAGCATGCATAACCCGCCACCTCATGGAAAATAACCGATAAATTTTCTATTCTTTTTTCCTGATTCTTTACCCATCTAACCACCGGCGCAAATATCTCCATCCCCATTTCCCTGGTGATGATTTCTTGCAATTTTTCTTTTAGATATGGGAATCACAAGCGGTAAAAAACTAAAAGCATTCTTTTCATTTGGAATATTTCCATTTGTTTTTACTGTTGTAATTCCGTTAGTGAACGGATGCTTATTTGCCCTGTTAAGTTCTGTTGTAACAACAGACATAACCAACAGGTTTATCTTTGCTGTATTGGCTGCCAGTGCATCTTACATTGCTGTACCCGCCGCAATGAAGATAACAGTTCCCAAAGCAAATCCCGGGTTATATCTACCTATGGCGCTTGCAGTAACTTTTCCTATCAACATTACAGTTGGTATGCCTTTATATTTTTTAATAGTGCAAAGCAGTACGCTGCCTTAGCAGTTAGAATAAGTGATACTAATCTATAAAACCGCCGAAGGATTGAGCGTTAATAAAAAATAAATGTGTGAGACATGTAACTGTTTTAAATAATTGTATAATACTCAATTCAACAGGAAAAACGAAATTCCGATAATAATTATGCCGGGTAAAATAAATGAATTTCCACCTGGTGATTGTAATAACCAAACATTTTTTCCGGCATAAAAAGCAAACATCAGTTGTGCAAGAGTTTCTCTTTTCATGCATTATTATTAAAAAAGTTTATTTTTCGGGCGATTTTTTTTCTGATTTATGCACTTTTTACTTTTTTTTTCACGTCTGATG
>JANPNY010000839.1:0-3778 GCA_031427745.1 Chitinophagaceae bacterium
CGTACAGGCTTATGATTGAGCCAAGACTGACTGTTGCTGACGATGTGGGCATTGGTACTATTAAAAACCCAATTTCTTCCACTACTATTGATAACTGTGGATTAATTCCACAAGCATCTGTATCAAATTTTGGAAGTAACAATCAAACAACTCCATTCAATGCAACTTTTTCTATCCGGCAAGCTGGCAACACAGTTTATACAGATACAAAACCGTTGAGTCTGAATTCAGGAGTAACACAAACCGTATATTTTGCGCCATTTACCGGATCTGTTACTGGTTCCGATTCTGCCATTGTTTATACAAGCCTTGCTACAGATGCAGCAAGAAATAACGATACTATTGTAAATGTATTCACAACCAATAATTACAGTTATTCAATTGCTACAGCAACAAGCGGAGGTTATTCATTTGCCAACTCTACCGTTTGTGCAATTCCTTCACCCATAAGGCCTACTTACAGTTGGATTACCGAAACTTCCAATGAAGTTAACTGGGGTAGCGACGGGGATGATGTGGTATCTGCAACTCCAATAACAATTCCATTTCCATTTAAATATTTTGGAAATATTTACAACCAATTCTGGATATGCACAAACGGATGGATAAGTTTTACTAATTCTACAGGAATTGGAGCTTCCATTCAATCAACCCCGGTAACTATTCCTTTGGCATCAGGCATACAAAATTATATTGCCGGTGCATTAACTGACCTCGATAATACGCCATCTTTCTACCCGGATGCACACACCTATTATGGCGGCGATGCAACACAATTTGTAGTCACATTCTATCATGCACACCGGTTGGGCTCAGCATCAGACTATATAACATTCCAGATTATTTTAAAAGTAAATGGCGATATTCTCATTCAATACAACGATGCAGAAAGCTCTAATCCTGTAACTACCGGTATTACCAATTTTTGTACGATTGGTATTGAAAATGCCCTTGGAACAAACGGTATTTTATATAGGTTTAATGGAAACAGGGGCCCGATGTTTGGATCGCCACTTGCGCTGCTATTTATTGCTCCTCAAACTCCATTGCCTGTTTCTTTAATGAATTTTACTGCCCAAAGGATAAAAAATATTAACAAAATCAGCTGGAGCACCAGTCAGGAAAATAATGCAGCAAATTTTGTTGTTGAACGCAGTAAAGATGGACGTAATTTTTCTTCTATTGGCCAGGTTGCAGCAACCGGTAACAGCAGTACAACGGTAAACTATTTTTTTACTGATAATGCACCATTCAAAAGCATTAATTACTACCGTTTAAGAATGACAGATGCAGGCAATACAATTAAATACAGTCCTGTAAAAAGTGTAAGAAATAACGGAACGGCTGATATTTCTTTCTTCCCATTGCCGGTAAAAGACAAGTTGAACATAGTGGTGAATGCAGATGCAGCCGATAAAGTCACTATCACCGTAACGGATATTAATGGCAAAACGGTGATTGTTAAAACGATGATGGTAGCGGCCGGCAACAATACGCTTTCGCTCGCCACAGATCGGCTAAGTGAAGGGATGTATGTGATAAAAATTAACCTTGCAGATGATGTGCTGGTAAAGAAAATAAGTAAACTATAAAAGCAAAAAGCCTTCATTAAAAAAACCGGATTTAGTATCCGGTTTTTTTATGATCCCTGTTCTGATGATGGTTCTTTTAAAATGCAATTTTTTAAGCGCTTTACCATTACTGTTTCAAAACTACAGTTTGTACAAAACACAAGCCCCTCACTTTGCAGCGAGGGGCTAAAACACACACTATAAAAAATTAATCTGGTTTTTTACCGTCTAAAAAACTATTGATGGTGCTGATTTCTGCCTGGTTGTTGGCATCTGTTTTAACCGTGTAGTTACTGTAGAAACTTTCTACATCAGCAATGGAACTATGCAGTTCCATATTGCGGCGAAGGTATGCCGGCACCGTTTCAAACTCATTGTTAGGATCGGCTGCATTAATGTTGAACGATAAATTCCGCAGTTTTGCAATTCGATCCGTAGCCCGGCGCCTGAGCTCCTCAGTTTCGTCCTGCAGAGCAGGGTCCTCAACTTTGGGCAACATGATGGACTGGATTTGATTTTGATGTGGCTTTTCCTCCGCCGCCTGATGGGAATCTTTAACCACCAATTGCATTTCGAAAGCTGGCTCGTCTTCCGTCGATTTACTTTGCAATGGGGTTAGTTCCTCGGTAGTATTGGATTCTGGCTTAGGCTTATCCTGAACATATATATTCAAGGGTTTTGCCAAATATCCCCCTGGTGACGAAACAGTGGGTGCGCTAGCTTCTTGAGACCCGGACAAAAAAGCTGTCATGGGCTTTTCTACGTCGTTATTAATAACCGGAGCCTTGAGTGGTATTGGTTCCGGCATTTCAAATTCGATAATTGGTAACTGATCTGTTGATGAAGAAATTTCAAAAAAAACCGGTGCATCATTCATAGGTTTATCAGGTACCTTCTCAGCTAGTACCTCATTCGTTTCTATCAACTGTGTACCAGGCGCTGTATTGTAGGAGACAGGCATTTCAAGTACTGATACAATCTGTGTTTCCTCCGCTACAATTGGTTGATCGGGTAAAGTATGTTCTGTTTTTATTGCAGCTTCTTCTTTTACTACTTCTTCAATATCAAATTGAAAACTCGGTTGCTTTGCTTTTACATCTTCTTTTACAGGCATCTGTAAAGGCATTACAATTTTATCCGTTTTCTTTTCTGCCTTTGGCAGATTAATTGTTTTTGCAAAAGGATCTTTGTGCTCAAAACCAGTAGCAATAAGGGTTATACCTAATGAAGCACCAAGCGTGTTGTCATACCCAAGTCCTAAAATCACATCACTTTCTTCACCGGCCTGGCTTAACAGGTAGCTTTGTATTACTTCCACTTCATCCATGGTAAATTCATGTTCACCTTCGCAGGAGTTGATGTTGATCAATATCCATTTAGCACCCCTGATATCATTGTCGTTTAATAAAGGAGAGTTCAGCGCATTTTCTATAGCAGCCTGCGCCCTGTTTTCACCTTCAGCAGTTGCACTACCCAGGATGGCTACTCCACCATTGCGCATTACTGTGCATACATCTGCAAAATCCACATTAATTTGTCCGGTGCTGTTAATTACATCGGTGATACATTTGGCAGCTGTAGCCAATACATTATCAGCCTTGGCAAAAGCTTCCTTCATTTTTAAATTACCAAACTGGTGACGCAATTTATCGTTGCTGATTACCAGCAAAGTGTCAACATGATCTTTCAACAAACTAATGCCTTCCTCTGCTTGTGCAAGCCGTTTTTTTCCTTCATATGCAAAAGGAGTGGTAACAATACCCACTGTAAGTATATTGAGGTCTTTACAGATTTTTGCAAGAATGGGTGCACCACCCGTGCCCGTACCGCCACCCATACCTGCAGTAATAAATGCCATTTTGGTATTTACCTCCAGAATGCGTTTTATTTCCTCCAGACTCTCTTCTGTAGCCTGCCTACCGATACTAGGATTAGCACCGGCACCCAGCCCCTGCGTAAGATGCGGGCCTAACTGTATTTTATTGGGCACTTTACTTTGAGCAATGGCCTGTGCATCTGTATTACAGATGATAAAATTAACCCCCTCAATATTTTGAGCGTACATATGGTTAACGGCATTGCTGCCACCACCCCCTACCCCAATTACTTTGAGTATAGAAGACTGTTCTTTTGGCAAATCAAAATGTATCATAATTAAAATATTGGCCTCTAAACCCCCAACGGGCATTAAGGCAGTTTTAAAAATC
>JANPNY010000840.1:0-1552 GCA_031427745.1 Chitinophagaceae bacterium
GTTACAGTGCCGATGGAATGATTGGTGCCAGAACCAACCCATTGGTGATTAATCACAAACCGATTCCGGAATTTAAGCGTAGCGCCAAATATTTATTTTCTGTGGATGCAGATATTAAACGAATCGGCAATAATCAAATGAATCCACGGCCTTTACTTTCGCTTGCTAATATTTTAAAAGTACCTGCACCTGCAATTGAATTCAAAAAAAGATACGACTGCTAAGTTTTATTGGCTTTATTTTTAAAATTAGCGCTGCCGGCTAAAATGGATACATGCAAAACTATTGCGGTTTTCTACAAACTGCCACAAACATTGAATCGGCATTTTTTTCATACCCATATAAATATTGTTGTTGTAATACCTGCAGGTTAAACGTCGATTTGATAAAGTGTACGATCGCATCATTTTCCTGTTTAAACACCGAGCAGGTAATATAGAAAAGCAGCCCTCCCGGTTTTAAATGGGGTAAGGTATTTTGAACTATTTTTTTTTGTTTATTATTGAAAACCTCAATGGATGATTCTTTAAAAAAATGAAGTTGTTCGGGTGTGCGGCTCCATGTGCCACTGCCGGTGCAAGGCGCATCACAAATGATGATGTCATAATTGGTGGCTTTTAAAACCTCCCTATCGTTTGTAATATCACTTGTAAAATACTGGTACTTATTTATACCAGCACGCTTAAACCGCTGATGCAGGTTAGATAAAATGGATGGCCTGATATCAGAAACGTTAAGGTCGCATTTGCCATTTAACAGGTCATACAACAAAATGGATTTACCGCCACTAGCGGCACAGCAATCCCATACAGCGGGTAAGCTTGTGCCTTTGCTTTGATCAATTACTGGCATTGCCAGGTCAGTCTTTAAAAAATCCAACACTTTTTGAGAGTTGTAATCCTGTATAACCACTTCTTTGTCTGGTAATAAAAAAGTTTCGATATTGGTGCCGGACGGCAATTGAATGCAATTATTATCCAACAAAGAAAACGGCAGCAGCGATTGTTTAATTTTTTTGATGGTGCTTTCGTACAAAGCCGGGCGAACTCTCACAAATAATTGCGGTTGGGCAATGAAGGATAAACAGAATTTCTCAAAATTTATTGAAGAGCTCAAAGCTTCTTTAAAAGGAAAAATGTCTGCCAGTTGCATGTCGTTATGTACAAGCTTCATTTTTTCGGTGATGGGCAAACTTATTAGCGAATTCCAGGCTGGCTTTATTGCCTGCATCAAATCTGTAGGGGTTGAGTTGTATAAAAAAAATGCCGTTAATATTTTCTCTTTAATTAAATATTTATCTAACATTCCAGAAAGTCGGAAATAAATAAAACAGAGTTCGCTTATCTGTTTTCTATCCTTTGAGCCAAATTTTTTATTGGTAGCAAAATATGATTTTATAAAGATGGAGAAAGGTACGTCACCCCTATATAAATCGATAATTTTTTCCGAAGTATTAATGTAGGAATGAAATCTGCTCATTTGACTGAAAAAATAACGGCTGGATATGATGCCAGCCGTACGTTTATTAATAATTTAGTAAGTCATGCTAGGT
>JANPNY010000841.1:0-5438 GCA_031427745.1 Chitinophagaceae bacterium
CGGTTGCATGTTTATCAGTTTCCAAAAAACCTTTTTGCTTGCCTGCGCTTGTAACATCTGCACCGTACCAGCCAATAGCACTTGCACTAATTACAGCTTTTACTTTGTTGGTATTATTTTGCAGGGTAGCTACCAACAATGCACTGCTTTGTGTTCTGCTATCCTTTATTTCTTTTTTGTAGCCAGCTGTCCATCGTTTATCTACCACACCTGCACCTGCCATGTGAATAATGTAATCAGCTTTTTGAATAGCCTGCACATCGATTGTTTGGGGATGATACATTCCAGGTGGCGTATTCCACTTGTTCCTGTGCAGCTGCAGGTATTTTCCTCGTTAAAATAATTACCTTATATCCTTTAGTAATTAAATGATGGGTGAGCGTGCGCCCAACAAGCCCCGTTCCACCTGTAAGTAAAACTGTTTTCATGCTAATGATTGAATCTACAAGGTATGTTTTTAGGAATAAACCAATTAACTCCTGTGAAAAGTTTAATTACAATTAAAGGGTATAATAGTTTTGAGCATTGTAAATACGAAGCTGCCCTTGTTGCATCAAAAAAATATTTACCCGTTAAATGTAAAATCAGTAATCGAGGCATCTTTCTATTAAGGTGCAAATGGCGCAAGGGTTGCCAACCTTTTAAACATTCTTTTTAACCCATAGATCTTTTTAGGAAGGTTGGCAACTCTTTAATCTGCTGCGACAACTATAAATGCATCTTCCGATTATTATAACAAAGTTTTTAGGCATTATTGTGTAATTTTATAATCTAAATTTTGTTTATTTATGAAGCGCCTTTTCTTATTCTTTTTGCTTTTTACAGCCTGTAGTTCCGGGGCTTTTGCACAACAAATTATTTTTTCTGAACCTTTTAGTGAAGATAACCGGGATATGAACTTTGACATTATCGGTAGGGTAAATAGCAATATTATTATTTTTAAAAACCTACGTTATAAATATTCATTAAACGTTTACAACGATAGCATGGTATTAAAAGATAAAGCAGAGCTTGACTTTTTACCGGGGAAAGTATTTAATGTAGATTATGTTGCCTATCCTGATTTTTTTTACCTGATTTACCAGTATCAGAAAAAAAGTATTGTTTATTGCATGGCTGTAAAAATGGACGCTGATGGAAAAAAAATGAGTGAACCAATAGAACTGGATACAACTCACATTGGGGGAATGAGCGATAATAAAATTTATTCTACCATTAATAGCGACGACAGAAAAAAAATAATGGTTTTTAAAATTCAAAAAAGAGACGATAAATACCAATTTGCAACTATCCTATTCGATGACCAGTTGCAGGTATTGCACAAATCCCGGCAGGACCTCGAGTATGATGACAACAAGAGTACTTTCAGTGATTTTTTATTGGATAATGAAGGAAATTTTATTTTTTCTGCAGCCGTTAAAAATGGCAGCCGTTCTTTTTACTCTTCCCTGGTCCTTATTACAAAGCCCCCCGCATCTGATAACTTTTCATTCCATTCGTTAAATCTCAACAAAACATTTGTTGACGAAGTAAAAATAAAGATCGACAATTTAAACAAACGGTATATACTCAATTCGTTTTATTACAAAGAATCAAACGGACCAATAGATGGTTTATATTGTTCTATTTGGGACGCCACCGGCGATAGTGTAAATGCTACTGTTTTTAGTCATTTTGAAAATGATTTAAGAACAATGGCTAAAAGTAGCGGGAATGTGAAAAATGCGTTCAACGACTTCTTCATCCGGAATATTATTTTAAAAAAAGATGGTAGTTTTATCCTACATGCAGAGGATTATTCAAGCCAATCCAGTGGCTTAAATAATTGGAATCGTAATGATTATTTATACGGCTCCCCTTTTCTTAATTCTTATAATTATTACAATTATTACAACCCCGGTTTTGGCGGTTATTACAGGCCTTATGGTTTTTTCGGAAATGGGCCAAATTCACAAAATACCCGCAATTACTACGATAATATCCTTGTGTTGAGCATTGCAAAAAATGGGATTCCCGAATGGACTAATATCATTCCAAAACAACAATATTCCGACGATAGAGATAATCACCTTTCCTACAGTACGTTTTCTACGGGCAGCGAACTTCATTTTATTTTTAATGATATTACACGCCGGGATAAATTATTAATGGATAAAACACTTTCATTAGATGGTACGTTGAAACGAAATCCTACCCTGCGTACATACGATCAGGGCTATGAATTTATGCCTCGCTTTGCAAAAAAAATAGGGCCCAGGCAAGTGATTATTCCCAGTACGGTAAGGGGAAAAATATGTTTTGCTAAAGTTGATTTTTAAGCCTGTCAAAAACCGGTACTATTCCGGTAACGGATATTTTACCAACAAGTAACAGTATTCTTAAAGTGAAGATGTGTGCACCTGGTAATGTCATGTTTAATCATTCATTTTTTTTACAAATTTATAATGCTCATTTTTGCAATTATTAATTATAAAATATAATTGTGACAGGCACTTTTAAGGCCAATAATCCTTACAATACTTTTTTGCTGTTAGTTTATGGCATTTTGCTTAAGTTGCCTGCCTTTATCCACCACATAGATAAACCGGTACCGCAGCAAACGGATGGTTTTTTGTTTAAGCAGCTGCTGCTTGAGCTAAATTCAATTGGAACTTCACTGCCGGCTATTTATCCACTGATAACCTTTTTGTTGTTATATACACAGGCCATTTCATTTAACCAATTAGCCAATGGGCAACGGCTGATGCAGAAGCCCAATTATCTTACAGCGATGGCTTACCTGCTCATCACATCTTTATTTAAAGAGTGGAATGTGCTATCGGCTCCGCTTATTGTAAATACATTGATGATATGGGTTTGGGCACGTATGAGCAGCCTTAACCAGGCTCGCAATGTTTCTGGAACCCTTTTTAATATTGGTTTTGCAATAGGTATTGCTACCTTTTTTTATTTTCCTTCCATTGCGTTTGTGATACTAATGATAGCTGGTTTAATTGTAACGAGGCCATTTCAATTAGCAGAATGGTTACTTTCTTTACTCGGCATTGTTACGCCGTATTATTTTTTATTGGCTTATGTATTTTTAACCGACAAATGGAAGGGCTATCAACTGCCGGGCTTTTCGCTGAGTTTACCGCATTTTTATGAATCAAAGTGGGCATTGGCTGCCATCATTATTGTACTGTTTGCTTCCATTATTGGCCTTGTTTTCATCCGGCAAAACTTTTTAAGACAGTTGGTGCAAACCCGTAAAAGCTGGAATCTTGTTTTTTTGTATTGTTTTGTAGCAGTATGCATTCCCTTTATTAATGCGGCCCATACTTTTCAATACTGGATATTGTGTGCCGTGCCTGTTTCTGCATTTGTTGGCTGTGCATTTTTGTATCCCCGAAATAAATGGTTTCCGCAATTGTTGCACTGGCTGATGGTGGCTTTTGTTGTAGCATTTGGATATTTTGTGCGATAATAAAAATGCCTTTTTTATTTTTTAATAATACTTTTGCCGCCTGCAATTGTACTTTAAGGGATATTTATTGTTAGTCTTGTTTTAAGCAGACAAACATTGTACGGTTGTAATGCACAGTTTTTTTATCAACCCAACCAATCACCTGTAAACTATATCATCTATATTATGAAATTTGGAGTAGTAATTTTCCCTGGCAGCAACTGCGACAGGGATATGATAGAAGCACTTGAAACCAATTTAAACCAGGAGGTTATCTCACTTTGGCATAAAGATAAGGACATCAGCATGTTTGCCACCGATGATTGTATTGTACTGCCCGGTGGTTTCAGTTATGGCGATTACCTGCGTTGCGGGGCAATTGCCAAATTTAGCCCAATGATGCAAAGTGTAATTGAATTTGCCAACAAAGGAGGAAAGGTGCTGGGGGTGTGTAATGGCTTCCAGATTTTGTGCGAAAGCGGTCTGCTACCCGGCATATTGTTACGCAACGAACAGCAGCAATTTGTTTGCAAAAATGTTTTTATAAAAGAAGCTGCAACTGAAGGTTCTACTGCACTTCAAATTCCGGTTGCACATGGTGAGGGCAGATATTTTGCAGATACTGCCACATTGGAAAGCATGGAGATGCACCGCCAGATTATTTATCGTTTCTGCGACGAAAAGGGCAGCATTCATCCGGCAGCTAATCCAAATGGGGCCATTCACAATATCGCCGGCATCTGCAATAAAGATAGAAACGTGTATGGCATGATGCCACACCCGGAAAGAGCCTGCAACCCGCTGTTGGGCAATGTAGATGGGATAAAAGTTTTCAATCATTTGTTTCAGCTAAACTAATGTTAAAAGGGCTGAATGTAGTTTTTGTTACAACTTAGGCACAATACTGGGATGTAACTTTGATTAAAATATAAACATGAAAGGAATACTTTACACAACATTAATATTGATGACAGGCTGCGCAGCAATGGCACAAATGCCAGATCCGGTTAAATGGACATACACTGCCAAAAAAATTGCTGATAAAACCTACGAAGTGCATATTACGGCCGCTGTACAAAACACCTGGCACCTGTATTCTCAAAACCAGCCTGCAGACGCCATCAACCAGCCAACAGAAATTCTTTTTAAAAAGAACCCACTGATAGCCTTTAATGGTGCTGTAAAGGAGGTGGGAAAAATGCAGCTTTTTAAAGATGAAAAGCTCAAAATATCTGCCAACCAATATGCCGGAAAAGTAGATTTTATACAAATAGTAAAATTGAAATCTAATTCAAAAACGAGTGTGGTGGGTAGTGTTGAATACCAAACCTGTGATGATAAAAAATGTCTTCCACCCAAAAAGATAGATTTTAGTGTTGCTTTAAACTAGAATAATTAATTTCCAAAAATAAAACGGGTTCTTTGTAAGAACTCGTTTTTTGTAAATGCCTAATTCTAATATATGAGAAATCCATTTTTATTGCTACTGATCCTGTTCGTTCCATTTGCTGTTTTTTCGCAGGATAGCTCCACTACTGCCGTTTTTAACTGGACGGTGAAAGCTAATAAGATAGCCGACAAAAAATACGAACTCCTTTTTTCATCCACAGGTGGGGCCGGTACCCAGCTATTTGCACCATCGCAAGATCTTGATGGCACAGCATCTGTTGAATTGGTTTTTAATGACAGCAGTATCCAAGTAGAAAGTTTTGTTGCAACAGGCAACACAAAAACAATTACTTCTCCTGTTTTTAGTAATAAACAATTCATAGTATCGGAAGGTAATGCAACGTGGAAAGCTATTGTTCAGTTTAAAAACACAGTGCCGGCGCAACTGTTGGGCAAGCTGTCCATTTTTTTCAACAGGGGAGAAGAGTTTTCTCCAGATTTGCCCTTTGCTTTCAACACAGTTTTGGAAGGCGGTGTGGCTTCCGGAATTAAAATAAAATCAGCGGCTATTGATATAAAAAACCCTGTAAATAATTGCGGCGAC
>JANPNY010000842.1:0-3905 GCA_031427745.1 Chitinophagaceae bacterium
CGCGAGACGCGACCGGCCGCGGTCGGACATGCGCGCCTATAGCAATGCTCACTGGTTTTACAGCACCCTTTCCATTGCTGCTTGCTGTGCTGATTTTGCTAGCCTGCTTTATATTTTCCATGTTGGGCGTTTATGGATCAAGGGCCAACTCAGTTGGTGTGGCTGCCCTGCTGGTAATGGTATTGAGTATGGATCGTCATCATGAAGGTTGGGCGGTGGTAGTTAATGCAGCCTATATCCTCGCCGGTGGATTATGGTATATGTTGCTGAGCTTGTTACTGTATAGTCTTCGACCATTTAAACTGGCGCAGCAAGCCCTGGGCGACTGTATTATTGCTACTGCAGATTACCTGCGGATAAGAAGTTCGTTTTACGAAAAGGAAGTTGATTATGAAGGTACATACCAGCGCATGCTGGTGCAGCAGAGTGAAGTGCATGAACAACATATGCTGGTAAGGGAACTGCTTTTTAAAGATAGTAGCATACTAAATGAATCAAACAATACGGGGAGCGTATTGGTGATGATATTTACCGATATTGTTGATTTGTTTGAAAGAACGATGAATGCCTATCATGATTATAAAGATTTGCATGAAGTAATAAACGATGATGAAATTTTTGAACAATACCGGTTACTCATTATTGAATTAAGCAACGAGCTGGATGAAATTGGTATCGCCGTAAAAAGCGGACGGGCATCGGAAGAAACAGGTTTATTAGCAACGCATGTAAATAAAACAACTGCCTTTTTTGATGCTTTCAGAGATACGCACCGTACTGCTGAAAACCTGGATGAATTTATCAGCATGCGCCACATACTTAACAGCATTGAGGAAATAGCCGGCCGCATACATACACTGCATCTGTATACCACCTACAACAAAGATCTAACCCGTAAAACAGCACAGCCGGCAGACTATGATAAATTTATCACTCACCAACCAATAGATGTAAAATTGTTGCTCGATAATTTTACGTTGCAATCCAATACCTTTCGGCATGCAGTGCGAATAAGTATTGCAACGCTGGTTGGTTTTATCATCTCATTACGTTTTCCTGTTGGGCATAGCTACTGGATTCTGCTAACCATCATCGTGATTCTAAAACCTGCCTACAGTCTTACAAAAAAAAGAAATTATCAACGGCTGGCAGGTACTGTTCTCGGTGCTTTTATCGGTTTGCTCGTTTTATATTTCATCAAAGACAAGCAGGTGCTTTTTGTAATAATGTTGCTGATGATGATTGGCACTTATAGTTTAATGCGGATCAATTATATGATCAGCGTTATTTTTATGACGCCCTATATTTTGCTGCTTTTTCATTTACTCAGCAACGCTGGTTTTACAACCATTATTGAAGATCGTATTGCAGATACTGCCATTGGTTTTGTAATTGCCTTTGTTGCCAACCTGCTTTTACTCCCTGCCTGGGAGCATGAAAAAATGGGTAATTATATGCAGCAGGCCATCAATAGCAATAAGATTTATTTTAGGGATGTAGCCGCTGCATTTACCGGAAACCCTGTCACCAACATTATTTACAAAATCAGCCGGAAAAATGCTTTTGTTGCACTCGCTAATCTTTCAGATGCCTATAACCGCATGATGGCTGAGCCTAAAAGCAAACAAAAAAACAAGCAGCAGCTTTACCAGTTTGTAGTGCTCAATCACATGCTCACCTCTCATATTGCTACACTGGCTTCTTACGTAATGACGCTGTCTGCAAAATTGGCTTCGCCCGATTTTGCTCCCTTAATAAACGATGCTGTAAACAAACTGGATAATGCAGCTAACATCATTGCTGAAACGCCTGGTGAAACTCCCGCCGTGGACAAACATCAAAGTGTTATTCAGCAACGCTTACAGGAACTGCTGGAAACCCGGCGCACAGAACTGCAGCAAGGTATTCTTGAAAGCAACACCCGGAAACAACTAACCGAATTTAAACCAGTGGCAGACCAGTTTAATTTTATTGGCAATATTGCCGGTGATATTGAAAAGATTGGTAGGGAGTGGGTCGTTGAAAAAAATTGATCGGGCAACTTTTCTGTAGCAAACAAACCTTCCGGGTGCATTTAAAATTGTTGCAGCGGATTAAAGGGTTGCCAACCTTCATAAAGAGATTTATACGTTAAAAAGAATTTTTAAAGGGTTGGTAACCCATGCGACAATTTTAATTGCACCCAACCTTTCTCTCAAATCTATTTCGGTATTTTTACACTCATCAATCGAAAGCGCATGTATGATATTTGTTGCATTGGGCATATTACGTTAGACAAAGTGGTAACTCCTGGCTCGGAGATATTTATGCCTGGTGGTACCTCTTTTTATTTCTCCAATGCCATCCGCCAAATGGATGTAAAATTTGGACTAATCACTTCTCTTGCAGCAAGCGAAATGCGTTTTGCAGACAGCCTTGTTGCAAATGGTATCGATGTACTTACGCTGCCCTCTGCACATACAGTTTATTTCGAAAATATTTATTCAACAAATCTTGACCACCGCACACAGCGGGTGCTGCACACGGCCGACCCGTTTACTGTAGATCAATTACAGCAGATGGAGGCAACTATTTTTCATCTCGGGCCATTGTTGGCAGATGACATTCCCATCGGTGCAATAAAAATGCTTGCACAAAAAGGGAAAGTGTCACTGGATGTGCAGGGTTATTTGCGTGCGGTAAAAAATAATCAGGTGGTGCCTGTTGACTGGATAAACAAAATGGAGGCGCTTCCCTACATTGAAATTTTAAAAGTGAATGAGATGGAAATGGAAGTGCTTACCGGTTCTGCTGATATAAAAGTGGCTGCCAGGTTATTAAATCAATGGGGGGCCGAGGAAGTGGTGATCACATTAGGCAGCAAAGGATCAGTTGTTTTTACCAATGATACGTTTTATGCAATTCCTGCATACCGGCCCGACAGACTGGTAGATGCTACCGGTTGCGGCGATACCTACATGGCGGGTTATTTATATAAACGGATAAAAGGCTGCAATCCACAACAGGCCGGCGAATTTGCAGCGGCGATGGCTAGCATAAAAATCTCAGCACCTGGTCCATTTGTCGGTAAAGAGGAAGATGTCTTGAACCTGATTACCTGCAGGGAAAAGTTGGTTTAATTATTTAAATGCCGGCAGTAAAAAAACATTTAACTGAAGCTTCAATAGAGGTGTAAAGAACAAAAGAAATCATCAACAATATCATTTTTGCCAATACTTACTCAAAGCTGCGCTGGCGGATTTTTTATAAATAGTTGCCTTTGTAACTAAACTCACCGGGTATTAAATCCGGCTGTCGTATTTTTGCCGAAACTTAAAAAAAGCTATATGAAATTTCTTTCCGAATTACAGATTCAGGCAAAAAATAAGGGCGTAAGTACAGGCACCAAATGGATTGCTTCTAAAGGTGCCAAAATAGAAAGTTTTTCTCCCGTAGATGGTAAATTGATTGGCGCTGTTAGTAGCGCTGATAAAAACAGTTATGAAATAGTTATTGCAACTGCACAGGCGGCATTTGTGGAATGGCGAAGCTGGCCGGCTCCAAAAAGAGGAGATGTGGTAAGGCAGATTGGCGATGAGCTCAGACTTAACAAACAATACCTTGGCGAACTGGTGAGCTACGAAATGGGCAAGAGTTTGCAGGAAGGCCTGGGCGAAGTGCAAGAGATGATTGATATCTGCGATTTTGCAGTTGGCCTCAGCCGTCAGTTGCATGGGCTCACCATGCACAGCGAAAGACCGGGACACCGCATGTATGAGCAATATCATCCGCTGGGAATTGTAGGTATTATTTCTGCTTTTAATTTCCCGGTGGCGGTGTGGAGTTGGAATACTATGCTGGCGTGGGTTTGCGGTGATGTTTGTATTTGGAAGCCGAGTGAAAAAACACCGTTGTGTGGTATTGCC
>JANPNY010000843.1:0-5229 GCA_031427745.1 Chitinophagaceae bacterium
GCATGATCGACCAGAGATTGTGGAACCCGTCGGAGCGGTGGATGGCGCTATCTGCCTGCCGGTGCCATGCTCAGCTTTTAAAGAGCCGTTGTATTTTTCAATGATGAGTTTTGCCAGTTCATCAGTAAAGCGCTGAAACACTTCCACTTCATCAGCGGTATTTACCGGTTGAGTAATTAAAAAATGAAGATTGCCGTCTTTTGCATGCCCGAATATAATTGCGTTGGTATAGCCATATTTCTGAAACAACAAATGCAAATCGGTTACTGCATTTCCGAGGTGCTCTAATGGTACTGCAACATCTTCCAGCATCGCCGTAGTCCCCTTTTCTCTTACCGCTGCAACGGACGGATACATGCCTTTCCGTAATTTCCACAAATGGGCCTGTTCGCCCGGGACCGAAGTAAATGGGACCTCCGCAAGGATATTGAGTTTGCTTAAAATCACTTGGGCAGCATCAAATTTTATTTGCAATTCCGCCGCAGTTGACCCCTGGTATTCGCACAAGATTGCAGTGGTATTTTCGGGGAGTGTTTTTATTATTTCAGGACAATAATGGAGGTGCTCAATAGAACGTAAAGCAGACCGGTCCATCAGTTCAAGCGCATCTGCTGCTGTGGCTTTAAGTGCAGGAATATTATCTGCTGCAATAACAGGGCTTTCAAAAAAAAGCAACCCGGTTATCTTGTAAGGTTTATCAGGAATTGTTTGTAAAACCGCCGAAGCTATAAATGCAAGCGTGCCCTCTCCACCAATTAATAAATGGGCCAGCACATCTAACGGATGTTGAAAATCAACAAAAGCGTTGATGCTGTAGCCAACGGTGTTTTTAATTTTATACTTAAAGGAGATTTTTTGTTTCAATCCTTCATTTTCCAATACTTTTTTTTGCAGCGCCTTTATGCCATCAAAAATTTGCCGATCGTCTTTTTCAAATCTTGCATAGTCCGCTGCATCTGCTGTATTATAATCATTGCCATTGGGCAAAATAAAATGAATACTTTGTAAGGTGTGATACGAATTGTGTTGCACACCGCAACACATGCCGCTGCTGTTGTTGGAGAGAATGCCGCCCATCATTGCAGCACTGATAGAGGCGGGATCCGGGCCTATTTTTCTACCATGAATTTTTAAGGCATGATTTACATGAGCACCAATGGCTGCGGGCTGAACCTCCACAAAATTACCGTCTTCCAATGGCGTCACTTTTTTCCAGTTTCTGCTTAAATCAACCAAAATTCCGTCTGTAATGGACTGCCCGCTAAGGCTGGTTCCGGCTGCTCTGAATGTTAGTGGAATGTTCTTTTGCCTCGCAAAAAAAAACAGTTGTTTTATCTCGTCAATACTGTCTGGCTGCACAATTGCCTGCGGCAGCAAATAATAAAATCCGGCATCACCGGCAAAAGCATAGCGGTCTACCAGGGTTGCTTTAATTTTATTGGAGGGTAAAATTTGCTGTAGCAAATCTGCGATACTTGACATCTATTAATTTTAAAGATAACCGGGATAAAACCCAGAAATTTTTTTTCATTATGGCGCTACTATAAATTTATTTTACAGATGCAATTTAATCTCTCTCTGGCACTATTTTACAGTATTTGCTGCAACGCTAACTACCTGCAGGAAACCAGTACATAATTTTCAACTTGATTTTCCCTTGTATTCTTATTGAGGAACCCCATACTCAACTGGCTAACCGGGAAGTTTTGAAAACGCTCCAGTACTTCTACAGTTTTAAAGTTTTTATTTAATTCATCGAGTTCCTTTTCTGTTGTAAACAAAACCAATGATGGAGTTTGCTTTGCATGGGCGATCAGCTGCTGCAGGCTATCTGTTCTTATTATTGCAGCAGGCCCATAAAACTCAAATGACCACTGCCGGCATTTGTACATTGTTACGGGTGTATTTACTGCCAGGTTGTTCGCATGTAACCATTTGCCCGCCTGCATTCCAGACTGGTAACTCAGCAAGGCGGGGTAGAAAAAAAGATTGAGGTAAAAAAATAATATCATTGAAAAAAGGCTCCCCTGCATCGCCAGTGTTTTAACATCAGCAACTTGCTTAACTATAAAATAAAATGCAATACAGGCGAGAATCACGATAAGAAAAAATGGCCAATACCAATTATTAAAGCCGGTAAGAAAAATCAAAAGAACAACACATAAAATGGCGATGCAAATTAAGGCGGACATTACCATGCGCCAACGCATTAAAACCACACTACCTAAATGCTGATAAAGATATGCAGCCACCATTATGCTTAGCTGTGGAAAAATAATAACGATATAATGAGGCAATTGAAATTTGGACAAAGAGAACATCAAAAAAGTAATAAACACACTGCCGGCCAGGATTAATTCCCGATTGTCAACTACAGATTTTTTTAAGCTGGCAACATACTTATAAAATGCAAAATAGGCCATGACAGACCAAGGCAAAAATGCCCACAGCAACGTGTGTAAAAAGAAAAAATTATCACCATATCCTTTGATTGGCCCGTTATTGAAAAACCTGCCGAACTGGCTATCCCAAAAGAAAAAATAGATACCCGAAACATTCGATTTTTCAAAAACTATTTTTTCGGGATGCAGATCAAATTGCTGGTAAAGCGCATAAATTTCCGGCAGGATAAAAATTAAAGTAAGTGCTAAAAAAGCATACCATTTGAGTTGTATAAACTGTTTCCACTGCCGGCTGTATAACCAATAAACAACGAATCCCGATAAAATTGTAACCAGTACAAAAATGCCTTTGGTCATAATTGCCGCTGCACAAAAAATAGCTGCGGCAAATAAATGCCAACTCCATTTTTGTGACATTGACCTGAATATATGATAGACAGCAGCAATTATAAATGCAGTAAGATATGCTTCGGCCCTAACATCAAAATTGGCAATGATGGCATGCAAAGAGGTTACGTAAATTATAGAGGCAATTTTAGCTATTTCCTTATTATAGATTTTTAGGGCCAGTTGATAAATATACCAAACGCCGAGTAGCCAACAAATAAATGCCGGTAGTTTATATGCAAATGCATTAACACCAAAACATTTAAAACTAAATGCGGCAAGCCAGAATGGCAAATGGGGCTTATCAAGCCAATCCTGCCCCGCAGCTACCAGGTTTACCCAATCGTTTGAAAGTGCCATGCGCTTGGCTATGGCAGCATATAATGCTCCATCAGGCTCCATAATTTCACTGAACAACCCTGTTGCATTCACCAATATCCCCAACAGCAACATAACAGGAAACCAATGCTTTTCTACATATCTCATACTTTTTTATTTGGGCCATTAACAGGCTTTTGTTGCCTAAATCTTGAACGCCGGAAAATGGATTCTTTATTGTTGTACCAATATTTAAAAACGAATGCAATGAGGGTTCCAGCTGCCATTCCGAGCAATGCACCACCTAATATGTCTAGTGGAAAATGTTTACCAACGTACACCTGTGCAAAGCAAATGATTGCTGCCCACCACCAAACCCAATTCCATTTTTCTTTTTTTACAAAAAATATAATCCGGTACCAAACCATTGCAAGGCCAAAATGATTGGATGCATGAGACGAAGGAAATGAATACTTACCACCACACCCTATTAAAATATGGATATTGTTCTGTAGCGACGTATCATAACAGGGCCGCAGTCTGCCTACCAATGGTTTTATGATAGAAGCACTTGTAAAGTCAGTAATTGCAAAACAGGCTAAACTGGCAATTAAAAATGGAAGAAATATACCGGGACTGGTTTTATAAATTTTGAAAAGCACCACTAAATATAGTGGCACCCATGTAACAGGATTACGCATCAGCAACATAAATCCATCTAACCAGGATTTATGCATGGAACTATTAATGAATACAAATAAATTTTTATCCTGTTCAATTACCCACTTAATAAGATGATCCCACATAAATATAAATATGCCAGCTGTATAATATCAAGCTATGTCTTAATTTAAAAGAAACAAAGTAACTAATATAGCTTGTGATAAAATAGAATCTTCAAAAATTATTATACGCTGCCCTTCTTTTTTGAAGTTTTCTTTTAAACGATAGCCATCCCGGCTTTGGGTGGCTACCTTCCAGGGTTGGCGATACTTATCTTTTATAATACCTAACCGTTTAAGGGCTACCGATAAATTTTGAACGAACATTATTAAGGCCACTGGCCTTTTTTATTACGCTGCGTATTTTGGATGGGGTGTAAAATATGGCTTCCAAATGTGATTTATCTACCTGCTCAATGGGTTTGCTAAATGCAAGGTAAACGTAAACGTAGATCCTTTTTCTTTTTCACTTTCTACCGATATAAATCCGTGGTGGCGCTCTATAATTTGATTGGTAATATATAAACCGATACCAAATCCGGAGTAAGTGTGCTCACTCTTACCACCTGCCCTGAAAAATCTTTCAAATATTTTTAACTGATCGGTTTTGTTGATACCAATGCCGTAATCTTTTACACTCACCGCAATAAGGTTATTTCCCGGCTGGTGAATGGTCACATCAATTGGATTATTATCTGTAGAATATTTGATGGCATTATTGATAAGATTTATCAGTACCTGGCCTAACCGGTCTTTGTCTCCATATACCATACCTGTAAAATCTGTATGGATACGAATAATATGTTTTGTGTTGGTATAAGTAATATCCTTCACTGTTTCGTTAACCAGTTCATTAAGGCCGAACAATTCTTTTTTCAATTCAAGCATACCGGTTTCCAGTCTTGTAAGATCCAGCATTTCTGTTATCAGCCTTGTTAAGCGTAACACCTGGCTATCGATCCGTGTTAAAGAAGACACTAATGGTAAACCAGCAAACTCTGTTTCAGGCGTATCTTTCAGCATACTTAAAAGTAACTGAACATATCCTTTAATGGAAGTAACAGGTGTTTTTAATTCGTGGCTTACCATTTTTATAAAGTCTCCTTTCCGTTCTTCTTCTTCTTTTATCTTTTGTATTTCGGTGGTGGCGCCAACCCACATTTTGATGTTGCCTTTTTCATCCTTTAATGGCGAGGCAAGATTTAAATGCCATACATAATTACCGTCTTTATTGAGGAAACGCATTTCCATTTCCAGGTCAGTTCCGGTTTCTGCAGCTTTTTGAAAACGGTTTTGAAATTCTTCTATTTCATCCGGGTGCATAATTTTATGGTACCCAAAATCTTTTATTTCTTCAAAATTTAACCCTGTAAATTCTAGCCAGTGTTTATTAAAATACA
>JANPNY010000844.1:0-1677 GCA_031427745.1 Chitinophagaceae bacterium
TGGTAACTTATATCATCGCTCATATTGATGTAATGGTACTGCGAAAAAAATATCCTGCTTATAATCGGCCATTCAAATCGCCCTTTTTCCCTTTACCCCAAATCATCGGAATTTTGAGTATGGGATATCTTATATACAATAATGCCCCTACTCCGGAATTAAGATGGAAGGTTTATTTTAATGCAGCAATCTTTATGGGTATAACGGCAACGTATTCATTTTTTTGGGTAAAGTATAAAATGAAAAAGGGTTTGTTTGATGTGGAACCGATTGAACAGGCTATAAGTGATTAGTTGAATAATTGAATGAAGAAAAATAAAGAATCAATTTTCAGAAGTACTAAAACCAAAATATGGAAGTTACAAAAACAGGCGAAGGATTAAAGAGGGTAGTTGGCTTGCCGGCCTTCAGCATGTCAATTGTCAACAATTCAATTGGCTCGGGGATGTTTGTGCTTCCTGCAATAGTGGGAATTCAGCTCGGTGCTTTTGGTATTTTCTGTTACCTGTTTTGCGGTATTATGCTGGCTGCTATTATGGTTTGCTATGCAGAAGTGGGAAGTCGAATTACTACCAGCGGTGGTTCGTACGCATACATCGAAGCGGCGTTTGGTTCCTTTGCAGGATTTATTGCTAATTGGTTGTATACATTCGGATGGGGAATTTTAGGCAGCGCTGCGGTTGTAAATATTCTTGCAGATTCGATGGCCATGTTATTTCCGGTTTTTTTAAATCCAATCATCCGTGTATTGCTTTGTTTTATTCTACTGGCATCAATTGCACTGTTAAATATTCGTGGCGCAAAGGAGGGCGCTAGGTTTGTGCAACTACTTACTGTAGTAAAACTGCTTCCATTGTTAATGCTTATTGTATTGGGGCTTGGTCACATCAATACTGCTAACCTTCAATGGGAACATTTACCACCACTAAAGACATTTGGAGATACTGCACTTGTTTTATTTTTTGCTTTTGCAGGATTTGAAATATCATTGAATGCAAGCGGCGAAATAAAAAACCCCAAACGAAATGTTCCGTTGGGAATTTTTTTGGGAGGTATGTTTTCATTGATCGTTTATCTATTAATTCAAACCGTAGCAAGGGGCATATTGGGTGATCAAATAGCCGCTTTTAAAGACGCCCCATTAGCCAGAGTTGCAGAAATTTTTTTAGGGCCAGCCGGAAGAATTACCCTGATAATGGCAGCAGCGTTTTCCTGCCTCGGTATCCTTAGTGGAGATATACTTGCTACACCAAGGTTACTATTTGCAGGTGCAAACGACGGGTTATTTCCTACATTCCTGGGCAAGGTTCATCCAAAATTTGCAACACCTTATTTGGCAGTAATAACTTACGCCTCGTTAATTTTCATTTTTTCTGTTTCAGGTGGATTTAAGCAATTGGCCGTTTTAGCCAGTGCTGCTATACTGCTTGTATACCTTGGTGTTATTTTAGCAACCATTAAATTAAGAACGAAAAAGCAGGATGCGGCTGAAAAGATATTCAGCGCACCAGGGGGATTAATCATTCCTTTAGCTAGCATCGCCGCCATTGTTTGGTTACTCTCAAGTTTAAGTAAACAGGAAGTTCTTTCAACCATTATTTTTATAGCTGCGATATGCTGTATCTATCTTATTAAAATGAAAATTTTAAAATTAAAAAAATAAACAGCTGCATAACA
>JANPNY010000845.1:0-2788 GCA_031427745.1 Chitinophagaceae bacterium
AATTTATTAATATCAAATGCAAAAGTTACTTTGCTGTTTTCATCAAATGCCTTTGTATACGCTACTCCTAAACCAAGATTAGCCGGGATATAATCCTTTTGGGCAGCATCGTTGGTGTAAGAAATTTTAGATCCCAGGTTAGTTATCGCAACGCCGTAATTAAAACCAGATCCATCAGCACTGGTTTTTGTGTGAAATAAACTTATATCGCCTGCAACTGCGTTGGCGGCTTTATATACTTGTCCGTTAAAAGTATTGTTACCTGCTAAGTTTGAATTTATATATCGTAGCGCAATACCTAATGAAAGTTTGTCGGATAGTTTCCTGGAGTAGCCTGCATCAAATGAAAACTCACGGGGGCGGAAAAGACTTAAATCGTTACCCAGGTTATCTGTAAATTGAATGTTGCCTAAATTAAAATACCGCATAGATGCAGATATAGCTTCATCATCACTTATTTTATAGTATCCGGTAAGAGCAGCCAGATATACATCATTTAATCCAAGATCTTTTAACCAGGGCGTGTAGGTAACCGCAATGGCACCTTTATTGGTAAGAAAAGCCGTTTTAGCTAAATTCCAGAATGCCGAGTTAGCATCCGGAGGCGTTGCCACTCCAACATCTCCCATACCGCCACTGCGGGCATCGGGTGATATTCTTAAGAAGGGAACAGCAGAGGTTACAACATTAATTCTTTGTGGTACTGATTGTGCTTTAAGTCCGCTGGTTGCACCTCCCAGTAATAATACCAAGGCAGCTACATAAATAGTTACTTTTTTCATTCGTTATTGTCTTGTTTATGTATACTTCCAGTCTATAAGCTAACAATTTTTGTAGATTAGGCTGTAAAAGTAAAGGGTTTTGTTTAAAAGAGCAATTAAGATGTTTTTAATAATAATAACTTAAAACATCCTGTTGATGTGTATCATTGAAATCTTTTAAGCAGTTTTTTGAATAAATTACTATTTTGTAAGATTGACTGATTTAAACGATGCGTACCTTTTTTTATTGTTGAATTAATTGCTGTAAATAATAGAACCTTTTCTATTTAATTTATAAATATTGCACTTGTCTGTACATCAATTTATAAGCTGATTAAATAATGCGATGGTTTTTTCTGATAATAATTTTTACCCCGAAAATTATTCCTACACTCTCCGAAAAATTATCTGCTAATTTTTAGCTAATTTTTTATAAAATTACACAGGCCGGTATTTGCTTTTGGGCTAAAGTCTATATATTCGCAATTGTATATCCCCAAATCAATAACACAATATACAAGAAAACCTTTCGTTAACACATTTGCAAAACGAATGAATATGCAAAAATACTTTTCTGTAAAGAATCTGATTATCCTTGTGGCTTTTTCCGTATCCCTGGTATCCTGTAAAAACAGTAAAAAGGGCGGCAAAAGTGGTAAATCATCCGTTACCGGATGGAATTACGATGACAAGAACATGGGAAATTACCATGTAAATAAAATGAAATACCCCAAAGCTGGTCCGGGCTTAATTTTTGTGCAGGGTGGCACATTTGTAATGGGCGCCAAAGATGAAGACATTATGGGCGACTGGAACAATGTACCACGACGTGTAACGGTACCATCATTTTTTGTTGATGAAACAGAAGTGGCCAATGTTCATTACCGTGAATATATCTACTGGTTAGAAAACACTTTTAGTGGTGATACCACCGTTTTAAAAGGAGCATTACCTGATACACTTTGCTGGCGGCAGGAGTTGGCTTACAATGAGCCTTATGTTGACTATTATTTCCGGTATCCGGCGTACAACTACTATCCTGTAGTTGGTGTAAACTGGTTGCAGGCAAAGGATTTTTGTATCTGGAGAACAGACAGGGTAAATGAATTAACCCTGATGGAGAAAGGATATCTAAAAAAAGACTTTGCGAAAAAAGAAATGAAAGGTGGTGGAGCTGAAGGCTCTTTCAATACTGAATCATATTTATTGAATCCTGAATTAATACAGGGTAGAAGCAAGCCGAAGAAATCGGAATTTAGAGATGTAAGCGGCAAACCACGTAGCAATGTAAAAATGGAAGATGGTATTTTAAACATGGGATACCGCCTGCCAACAGAAGCTGAATGGGAATATGCTGCTTATGGTTTGCTTGATCAAAATCCAAGTCCAAGAAAAAAGGAATCCGGTAGTGGTGAAGAGTTAATATCTAACCAGCAAATCTATTCCTGGAGCAACAATCCTAACGGGCTTAGAGATAACCGCAGAGGAAGCTGGCAGGGTAAGTTTTTAGCCAACTTTAAGCGTGGAAGTGGAGATAATATGGGTGTGGCCGGTGGATTGAATGACCGTTCTGCCATACCGGGTAATGTGAAGGCTTTTTATCCCAATGCATTTGGTTTATACAATATGTCGGGTAATGTATCTGAGTGGGTACAGGATACGTACAGGGCGTTAACTCCTGCAGACGGTGAAGATTTCAACTATTTCCGTGGTAACAAATTTCAAAAATATTATAAAAACAGTGCTGGTGAATTTGAGAGAGATTCTTTAGGTAGGTTAAAAAAATCTGATATCAGTGATGAGGAAGTAAAGAACCGTCGTAATTACCAGCATAACTACGCATTGGATCATTTGGATGGTGACTCTACGAGTGGTGCAAGCTATGAATATGGCGTTACTACGCTCATCAGCGATCGCTCAAAAGTATTTAAAGGTGGAAGTTGGAACGACAGAGCTTATTGGTTATCACCAGGCGCTCGCCGCTTTTTGGAAGAAGAACAATCATCCAGTACTATTGGCTTTAGATG
>JANPNY010000846.1:0-2408 GCA_031427745.1 Chitinophagaceae bacterium
GGATATAGTAACATTGATTGCGAAAGAAAGTACCCTGCAGTTAATTTCTCATTTTAATATTCAATATCTTCCGGCCTGATTTTAAACGAATGAAACATACAGAGACTTATAATTTTAGATTGATAGCCACGGGGATTTTATTTGCGCTGTTATGGGCATCGGCTAGTGCGGCTACCAAAATCGGGCTGCAATCTGCACAGCCTTTTGTAATTGCAGTTACCCGGTTTTTTATTGCTGGTGTCATCATGGTTTTTATTGCGCATGCTGTTCTAAAAGTGCGCTTACCACAGCAGCAGGAGTGGAAACAAATAGCCATTTATGGGTTGCTGAACATCAGTATTTACCTGGGGTTATATGTTATAGCAATGCAATATGTGTCGGCAGGGTTGGGGTCTTTATCTGTAGGAACGGGCCCGGTACTTATTAGCATTATTGCGGCTTTCTGGCTTAGGCAGCCCATTAAAAGAGTTACCATTTTCAGCCTCTTGTTATGCACCGGTGGAATTATTATAGCGGCTTACCCGCTGCTTAAAAAAAGCTATGCAACACCGGCAGGCCTGCTCATACTTTTTACGGGTATTCTCTCTTATTCGGCAGGGGCCGTCTATTTTTCAAAAAACAAATGGGGTGGCCTGCACATGCTAACTATTAATGGCTGGCAAACTTTAATAGGCGGTATTTTCCTGCTGCCCTTTTTGCTTATTTTTTATGATGGCAGTAAAAATGTATTCGATGTAAAATCGATTGGCTGCATCCTTTGGCTGGCGCTGCCGGTTTCAATTGGTGCTGTGCAATTGTGGTTGTACTTATTGAGAGATAACCCTGTTAAAGCAGCCTTCTGGCTGTTTCTTTGCCCTGTATTTGGATTTGCCATTGCAGCAATTATGTTGAAAGAACCTATCAGCCTCTACACTTTTGCGGGGGTGGGATTGGTTGTTGCCGGGCTCTATATTGTTCAACGGAAAAAATAAATACAGGCAAATAATAAACTGTTTCATTTATGTATTGCCGGCGAAATTGATATTTTTCTAAACACCTAATCTTCTAACCTCCACTAAACCTTTGCTAACCCTAAAACCTCGGCGGGCAAGGTGTTCCCTTCATGGTGTAATCTGCATCACAGCGCTCATCTGAACGAATACCCTTGGCACTTAATTTTTCCCAGATAAAGGTTCCTTCACCGCTGCCTGCGCTTCTGCTAAAACCGAGTTTGCTGGTAGTGGCATCGTACGATAAACCAACCCTTGCTCTATCTACATCATTTTCTCTGCGATCAAATAAATCAAGGCTCAGGGTTACTGCAAATGCGTCGCTATTCTGAAAGTTTACATTGCCCCGGTACCAGGCACCAATACCTATACGGGCATCTTTATATTCGCAACCAAAGCTAAAGGAGTTGCTGTTTTGCTGCTTGTACAAAATCATACTGGGCAATAAATATCGTTCGCCATCCTCATCCAAATTGTATTTATACCGCACATAGCCAAACCAACGCATGGGCAGTTTACTGATGGTATTGGAAGTAAGCGATTCGTCGGGTTGATTGATGTGTTGTGCACCTCCGCCAAACATCCAGCCTTCTTTGTAATACAATAAAAAGCCGGCTGCAAAATCAGCAAAATATTTGTTGTTGTTGAGGGGCATATCCGCACCCGATACGGCGCCTGGTATAATGCCTGTGTTATCTATCTGGTCACTAAAATAAAGCTTACTATAATTAACGCTCCTGTTGCCAACGCCTGCCTGCAAACCCAGGTGCAGCCTTGCATTGGGCAAACAAAGCATATAGGAGTACATAGCGCTGAGGTTGGTTTTGTTAAGATAACCTTCTTTGCTGTTGGTGAGTAAAAGCCCCACACCACCGTGCAGATTTTTGCTGTACTTATCTACTCCAACAGCTGCAAACTGCATAGCCGATGGTACATTTATCCAATGCCTTTTAAAGGCTGCAGTAAAACGCAAATCCATTTCCCCGTTGCCGGCATTGGCCGGGTTTAGCGTAAGCGGATTGTTAAATGCCTGCGTGAAAAACGGGTCTTGCGCTTTTGATACCAGGGATATCAAAACACAACATGCCAGTAAAAATTTTTTCATACTCAATATTTTAAAAGTCATAAAGTTTACACCTTTTTCAAAAGGTGTAAACTTTACGTACAAACAGTTATCTCACCACTGTAATTGTCCCGGTTTTTTTATACTGCCCTTCGCCGGGGTACAACATACCCTGCCATTCTGATCCATTCATAAATCGTCCAAAAATTTTCCAAACATATACATCCTGCTGCACAGCAATTCCCTTAAATCGTCCGTCCCAGGATTGAGTAGGGGCACCGGTTGCATCCAATGCTGTTGTTTCAAAAATCAACTCACCCCAGGTGGTAAAAATCTGCAGCCTATATTCCTTCAGG
>JANPNY010000847.1:0-2250 GCA_031427745.1 Chitinophagaceae bacterium
AATTTTGTTTATAAACCTTCTGCACAAAAAATTAACCAGGTAACTGCAGCAGATGGTTCCATTCAATTACAGAATAAGAATTTTGAAGTCATGTTTGATAAGTCGGGAAACTTAGTTGCCTACAAAGTGGGAAACAAAGAAGTGTTTAATTTTGGACCGCAAATAAATTTCTGGCGTCCACCTAACGACAACGATTTTGGTGCATCGCTGCAGTATAAATTGGAAGAATGGAAAAACGCCGGGTCAAAAGCCAGTTTCAAAACTATGCAGGCAACTCCTCAAAATGAAGCAGGATGGCTTACAGTTACAATAGAAAAATCGCTATTAGATAATGATGCATCGTTAACGCAGGAGTTTGCATTTGACGGGCAAGGTGCCATTAAAGTTTCCAATACATTTAAGGCAATAAAAGGAAAGCATGGCATGATGTTTAAATTTGGTAATCACTTGAAATTACCCGTAGATTTTATTAATGTTCAATGGTACGGCCGTGGCCCGATTGAAAATTATTTTGACAGAAAAACAGCTGCATTTGTTGGTGAATATAAAGGCACCATCAAAGATCAGTATTACCCTTATGTACGTCCACAGGAGAGCGGCAACAAAACTGATATACGCTGGGCAAAAATAACCCGTAAAGATGGTAGTGGCTTTATGGTAGCAGCTACAGATACCTTGCTTAATGTAAATGTATTGCCTTACGCACCAGCCCAGTTATATGCCGGCACACAAAAAAAGCAGGAGCATAGTGGCGAACTGGAGCCAGATAAAAACGTACATGTAGATATAGATTTGCAGCAAATGGGTGTAGGTGGTATTAATAGCTGGAGTGAATGGCCGCTGGAAAAATACAGGCTGCCTTACAAAAACTATTCCTACAGCTATTTAATAATTCCTATTAAAAAGTAGGGACAATTTTAATAAAATTTAAAGGCTATAAAAACAGTTTTCGTAAAATGTTTTTATAGCCCTTGTTGGTCTTCCGTAATGAATTTAAAAGAACAAAGCTATCTCGGTAGGCCGCTGTTGTGTCTTTTGACCAACAGCCGAAGCCAGGCTTTTGAAAGATGGTAGTATTAATGAAGGAATGTTTCTTTTGGAATCCATACGCATTGTTAGCGCAACAAGCATACTCTCTTAACACTAAGTGTAAGCTGGTTATACCTGCTGCCGTTGGTCAAAAGACACAACGGTGGCTCACGGGGACATTTAGGGGGTTGTGGGGGAAGACCAACAAGGGCAAAAAGCACCAAAATAACATCCGGCAATCATTTATGCACCGAAGTTTTTTAAGTTAAAAAATTCGCCGCTTTTTCTGCAACAAAAAATATCGTAGAATTTTTATCCGCATCCATAAACATCAATCCATTACATTAATTTCATCAAAATAATCTTCTACATGGCAGATGTTCAAAACACAGATGTTTCAAAAATCATCAAACGGCTTGAGATGATTAAGAGCCTAATCTCTTTAGAGGAAGAAGATGAAATAGGTACTCATATTTCCAAATTAGAGCAGCTACCCAGCACAGCAGAATTAATTGACATCCTCGTTTGCCTTAAAGAAAAAATGTACAGCAAGGCTGTTACAGCAATTGAAATATTCATTAGCAAGCACCAGAGTCTTACTGTTTACATCGATCCCAAAATTGATGCACTAAAACTCGAAATCAAAGCCCTTGAAGCTGCAATAAATATTTTATCAAACGAAAAAGCAGATATAGAAAAACTAATACACGAATTTGGAATAAGGCACAATAAAGAATTAGGCGAGCTGATTATTAAAATATTTTGTGCCTTTGTTGGTCTTCCACTTTTGATTATGAAAAAACTAAGCTTTCCCGGCAGGCCGCTGTTGTGTCTTTTGACCAACAGCCGAAGCCAGGCTTTTGAAAGATGGTAGTATTAATGAAGGATTGTTTTTATTGGAATGCCTACGAATTGATAGTATTGCAGGCATACTTTTTTAGAGCTAACTGTAAGCTGGTCATACCTTCTGCCGTTGGTCAAAAGACACAACGGCGGCTCACGGGGACATTTAGGGGATTGTGGTTGAAGACCAACAAGGGCAAAGAGCCCGCCGCTATTAAGCGTGGTGCTTTAATTATTCAATATAAATAGTTTTACTGCATAGCGCCGAGTCCCACGGCGTTGCTGCTTGGACAATCGTGGAGATTCGGCTGCGAACTTTTAAATTGGAAAGAGACCCGGAGCGGAACAAAATATAAATGACCGCTACTGTTGTTATTT
>JANPNY010000848.1:0-1870 GCA_031427745.1 Chitinophagaceae bacterium
GTATTTTATTGCTACATCATTCATCAAATCTGCTACCTGCGCTGCTACCACCGGGGCTAATGCAACCCCCATTCCGCTCATGCGCACACAACAAAATACCTGGTTGCTCAATTGCTGAACGATGGGTAATTTTTCGCCCCCCATGGCCATAATGCCACTCCACCTGTCGGTAATTGAAAAGCTTGCATGTGGCAACAAATGGCGGTGAACAAAGGCTTCCAATTCCGTTTGTATCGTTTCGGTGGTTTGCATCTCCGTGGTTGTTTCCGCATCAAAGGCTTTATTCCTGGCACCACCTATCAACAACCGGTCATTCAGATTTCTAAAATAATAGTACCCATTGTCAAAATGAAAAGTACCTCTCATAGCTAAGCCAGGTATAACATCCGTAACAAATACCTGTCCTCTACAGGGTTTAATATCAATTTGAGGCAATAGCTTTTTAGTGAACGCATTGGTGCACAACAATAGTTGACTGCAGGTAAAATCAACTGACTGATTGGTATGAATAGAAATATGCTGGCCACTTTCAACATAATCAAGCACTTCAATATTCGTAAGCACCTGCACACCCAGGCTTTGTACTTTCCTCAACAATGCCTGCACAAATTTTCCGGAATGAACACCTCCCTCCAGTTTATTAGAAATTAAATGTTCAAATCCTTCGAAACCAAATTCTGCCAACTTTTCATTATCAACCGTAAAAAGATTTTTCTCACCAGTTATATCCTCGAGCCCCTTATTAAGCCAATCAAGATTAGCAATACTTTTTTGCCAGTCTGCAGAGTCTTTTGTAAAACATTCATACCCTCCCGAAGCATCATAATCTATCTCGATGTTGTTAAAATATTTTTTAATTTCCAATATGCCTTTATAGCGCATTTTAACCAGCTTCCACATGTTGGCCTCACCCATTGAGGCAACGTCTTCCACTAATTCCGACGGGCTGCCAAAACAACTAAAACCGGCATTTCGGGTGCTTGCACCTGTAGGTATAAAACCCCGCTCCAAAACGGTAATTTTTTTTTGTGGATGTTGAAGTATTAACCGAAAAGCACTCCATAAACCTACAAAACCACTTCCAATAATAATTACATCTTGCGGGGCAAAAAAGCTTTCTTTTTCCCAAATAGAAATCTGTGGCATACAACCTGTTTTGTTAAAGTGCTTAAAGATAAAAACTTATTGAGCAGTATTAATCCAGGCGGCATTATTTTTGTTTTTTGTTGCACAAAACTGCAACTAAAAACGTTTATTTTTATTTAACAGGGTGCCGTTTAAACCGTTCATTATTTGCATTGTCTCTTCTACAACTAAAAATCATTTTATAAAACATGAAATCACTTTACTTTTTCACCATCGCAGTTTTTGCTTGCTTATCAACATTGCAGGCTCAGGATATTAAAGGTTTGTTCGACAAAGCAACCAAAAAAGACAGCACTAAAAAAAGCTTATTCGACCGGGTTACAAAAGCGAGCACCAAAAGCGGCACCGGCGAAGGCTTAAGCAATGATGACATCATTAGCGGACTTAAAGAAGCCCTGAGAGTAGGAACGGATAGCTCCACAAAAAAACTGAGCAAGGCAGATGGTTTTTTTGGAGATGCTGCCATAAAAATATTAATGCCGGATGAGGCAAAACAAGTTGAACAAACTTTACGCAATGTAGGTATGGGTAAACTGGTAGATAAAGCGGTCCTTTCTATGAACAGGGCTGCTGAAGATGCTGCAAGTGGCGTTGGAAATATTTTCTGGAACTCCATCAAAAACATGACGGTTACTGATGGCTTACAAATATTACAGGGCGGAGATTTTGCAGCAACCACTTACCTGCAAAAAACAACTACTACCGAATTGACTGAAAAATTCAG
>JANPNY010000849.1:0-3618 GCA_031427745.1 Chitinophagaceae bacterium
CCTCCTGCTTGCCACGCATTCTCAAAAATTAGTTTTACTTCCATTGCATCTGCATCGTAAGCATTTTTTACAAGTTCTGAAACTGCGGTTTCGTGCCTGCCCACTAACTCTTTGCCGAGTCTGTTTATAATTCCGGCATCAACCGAAAAGCGAATTTGTTTGTCATCGAGTTTTGCAATTTCATTTGAAAGAGATAAAATAACAGTATTATCAGAAAATTCTTTCTGAATTTCTTCAGAAAGCTTTGCTTTCAATTCTGATATTTTATTTGCATTATCCATTAAACCCTTTGTATTTTTTAATCCCAATTTGTTATTTATAAATCCGTTACAATACTTTTAAAAAGAAAGCACTATTTACAAGTGTTGTGAGCAGTGTTCACGCAGTTTAAACCATTTTCAACTCTCTTTTAAACCCCACCAACCACCTTAAACTATGTTCAACCTTCCTAAACTGCCCTCCGTTTTATTTCTTTGTTAATCAACACCAATTCTCTGCCCACTTGCCCGCTTACGCTGCTGTTTTCCTGGGTCCGGCGCATGAGGTAGGGAATTACATCTTCTATCGGGCCAAAAGGCAGGTACTTGCTTACAGAACAACCTGCCTTGGCAAGGTTAAAGGTGATGTTATCGCTCATGCCGTACAATTGTGAAAAATGGATATGGGGATGATTGAGTTCGATATTATTTTGCAAAGCCTGTTCCACGCCATACAAATTACTTTGATCGTTGTGGCTGGCAATAATTACGGCAATACGGTCAATATGCTGAATGCAGAATTGCACTGCCTCGTTGTAATCACTGTCGGTACTTTCTTTATCGGGTTGTATAGGTGAAGGGTAATTTTTTTCTATAGCCCTGTTGCGTTCATTTTCCATGTACGCACCCCTTACCAATTTAGCGCCGAGTACAAAATCTCTTTCTTTGGCCGCATCGTAGGAGTCTTTTAAAAATTGTAACCTGTCTTTGCGGTACAACTGAATGGTATTGTAAACCACCCTCCTCCTTTTATTAAATGTATCCATCATTAAAATGGTGAGGGCATCCACAGGGTCCTGTATCCAGGTTTCCTCGGCATCTATCAGTACAGCAATTCGTTTATCGGCAGCAGCTTCGCAAACCCTTAGCATACGCACCCTTACTCTGTGCCATTCATCTTTTTCCTTATCATCTAATTGCTCCAACGATTTTAAATATCTTTTCATCAACGTACCCTCGTTGTGATTCATTAATTCATCAATCTTTTCCAATAATCCGAACCTGCTAAAGCCGGTAACCTTCACACTCATAAACGGAATATTGGGCTGTGTAGCTGCATAGTTAATTACCTTAATAAATTCTTCTGTAGCATGGTCAAACCCGGCCTCTCCATCGCTGCCACCTTCCACTGCATAATCCAAAATAACTTCTACATGAAAGTCGCTCAGCCGCCGGGCTACCTCGGCGGTTTCCTCCAACGTTTCGCCTCCTACAAACTGTTTAAAAATGGTACTGCGAATGAGCGTTTTTGTAAAAGGTAAATTCCATTTAATAGCCAATGGAGTAAATTTTAAGCCGGCATTAATCAACCACGGAATACCCATGGATGTAAATAGAAACCGGGCTTTTTGTAGTTCATTATTTTTTTTATATGCAAATGCATATTCAGTATTGTCGAAAGAAATTGCAATGGTTTGCGACATATATTTTGCAAGTGTTGTTAATCGTTTAGTAAGTTAGTTTTAGAAGAATTAGTGTAATCCGTAAAGCCTTTTTCAGCTTATGTGAATAGCCGTGTACTCTTATTCTTCCGTGATAAAAAAATAAAGGAGCCACCTCCTCCGCCCATTGGGCACCTTCATTAATAAATATACTCAATTACTTATTAGCCAACTGACCGCATGCAGCATCAATATCTTTTCCACGGCTTCTTCTCACCCTTACATTAACCCGGTGATGGGCAAGGTAATCTGTAAATGTATTGGTTTTATCTTCATCCGGTTTGGTAAATGAAACACCTTCAATTGGATTGTATTCTATTACATTAACGAGGTGCGTGGGTATTTGCCTGTAAATTTTTACCAGGTGTTCGGCATCTTCCAAAGAATCATTCAGGTCTTTAAACAGGATGTATTCCAGAGTTATATCATTTTTGGTTTTATCATAAAAATAATTCAAAGACTTAATCAGTTCAGCGATGGTATTACTTTCGTTGATGGGCATAATGCTATCCCTTTTTTTATCATCTGCCGCATGCAGCGAAAGGGCAAGGTTAAAGCGTACTTTATCATCTCCCAGTTGCTTAATCATTTTTGCAACACCTGCGGTGGAAACGGTAATCCGTTTGGGGCTCATATTTAACCCATCATTTGCAATCAACCGGTCAATCGATTTCAACACATTTTTATAATTGAGCAAGGGCTCACCCATACCCATAAAAACCACGTTGGATAATTTTTTATTAAAACTCTTTTCCGACTGTTCATTAATGAGGGCCACCTGGTTATAAATCTCATCAAAATCGAGGTTGCGTTTGCGTTCCATTTTTCCGGTGGCACAAAACTTACAGGTAAGGCTGCACCCAATTTGAGAAGATACACAAGCTGTATTTCTTTTTTCTGTAGGTATCAATACACCTTCAATCATATGGCCATCAAAAGTCTGAAATCTTGATTTGATGGTACCATCACTGCTAAACTGGGTAGCATTTACTGTAAGCGATGGAAAAGAAAAATTCGCCGCCATTTTAGTACGCAGCTCTTTCGATACATCCGTCATATCCTCAAATCCTTGAGCATTTTTTTTCCATATCCACTCATACACCTGCTTTGTTCTGAATTTTTTTTCTCCAAGCGATGCAAAATAAGTTGCCAACTCCTCTAAACCCAGGTGGCGTATGTTTTGTTTATTTTCCGTCATCGGGCAAAGATACAAAACCGGCTAAAGGGAGATTGAAAATTGTTTTGAAAATAGTACCATTTCATTATCTCTAATTGTAAAAATATTAACATTCGGGCTGCGTCGTCCAGCGATTTTTTGAACAGGATTCACGGCTGTTTGGATTGCATTTGCTATAAAATCGGTTTGCCTGATGCCTCGGAGAAGTCATTCACAACAACCACCCGTTGGTTTTGCCTGTTTTGTGTATCCTACTGCACAATTTGTGGTGAATGCTCAACAAAAAAGGTACTTTTTTTTCTTTAAAGCTGATTTTGAAGCTATATAATCGATTGGCATAGCCTTTTCATAAATATCACCAAACAAAATAGTAATTATGAAAAAGAAATGGATGATTGTAGCTACAGCAGTAGCTTTAGGAGTAACCCAGGTGAACGCACAATCTAATGTTGTTAGTAAAACAATTGGTATGCATTTAGGCGCAAGAGTTGGTGCAAATCTTTCGAATGTAATTAATGATAACAGCAGCAGCTATACTACAGGAGCAAAGCTTGGTATTAATGCTGCCGTATTCTTAGAAATCCCTCTGGCCCCAATAGTAAGTCTGCAGCCTGAGTTGCAGTTTTCGCAGAAGGGTTATAAATCTACGGGGAGCTTTTTGGGTTCTGCCTACGAGTACAAGCAAACAACCAATTTTGTAGAAGTACCTTTATTACTGAAAATTAAGCCCACTAAAAGTTTC
>JANPNY010000850.1:0-5885 GCA_031427745.1 Chitinophagaceae bacterium
AATTATAGCCGGGTTATCGTCGGAAACCGGGTGTAGTGGCGTTTCTGTAAAAACCAGTGCAGACCGGTAGCGGGCATTTTTTTTTAGATAATTTAAGGCGGTTGTTACCATAATCCTTCGTATCCAAGCGCCCAACTCACCGGTAGCCTGGTATTTACCGATGTTAAGAAACACCTTGATAAAAGCTTCCTGAAGCACATCTTCTGCATCGTTGACAGATTTGGTATAGCGATAACAAACCCCCAGCATTGCAGGCGCAAAATGCTCATACAATTGCTGTTGAGCAGCCGACTTTTGCCTGATACAATCTCTTACAAGTTTGCTATAATCCATTTCTGATGTTACCATGGTATGACAACCTGTTTTTGAAAACGGTTGCATTGGTTTCAATTAAATTGTACACGGACCTTATTTTGTTGGATATTTTTCCACGTAATTTTTTAACCCATTAAGCGCCCTCTCGTAGCCAGAACCGGTTAATTTATCGATGAAGATGGCATAAAACTTTTCCCATGGATACCAATGCAAATGAGTAGTAGCTACCCATGAAACCTGGACGACCTCCTGAGCAGGCAATGCAGTAAAATGAATTTCATTTGCCAGCTCATTTTCACCTTTTGATTGAAGTAGAAATTTTACAACTGCTGAGTCGGAGAATTGTTTGGTTATAAATAATTCTTTTCCACGATGTAAAATTTTGTACACCGCTGCATTGTCCGTTTCAGAAATTGTAGCACTATCAACAGTAAATATTGGATGCCAGTTTTTCCATTGTTTAAATTCACTAAGCTGCTCCGCCACTTTTGGTAAAGTGGTGCTGTTTATCAGCACAGTTCTTACTACCTGCACCTTGGAAGGTATCAGTAAAGAAAATAAAGTAACGATGATGAACAGGCCTGAAACCCCCACCAGGAAAGCTTTTACAAAACGCATAGAATTAATTTATTCCCATTTAAAAACTTTTACGGCTACAGCATAAACCACAACACCCCAAATTAACATGATGCCAATTTCATCTTTTACATCCCACAAACTTTGTCCTTCAAAAGCTACCGCCCTCATGGCAGTATTTAAATGTGTAAGCGGTAATATTTTTGAAATAGGTTGCAACCATTTTGGAAATGCTTCCACAGAAAAGAAAGTTCCACCCAATAAAAATTGTGGCAAGGTAAGCAGGTTGGCAAATGGTGGTATCGTACTGTCACTTGTTGCAAGTCCGCTTACAATAAAGCCAAGTCCCATAAATATCACGAGGCCAATAAAACTTAACACCAGCATTTCAAGTAGCGTTTCAATCCCATTTATCAATGTAAAATGAAAGAAAAAATACCCGGCTAAAATAATAACAATGGCCGTGATCATTTGAAAAATAACCCTCGCCAAACCCTCGCCCAAAATAATATGAGTCCGGCTTATAGGCGTTGCAAAAAAGCGTTTTAATACCAGCGTACTGCGTAAATTAAAAAACATAAAAGCTACCCCAAATACACCGGAACTTAGTAACGAAAAACCTAATTGCCCGGGCAAAATAAAATCGATGGTACGGTACTCCCTGATGGTTTCGATATCTTTTGTATAATCAGATTTATCAATAGCGTAAACAGGCCGGTTGGCAAATTGTTGATTGCTGATTGCATTCACCATATTATTTAATACAGGCATTAGTTGAGGCCATTTGTCGTTGCTGGCGGTGGTGCTTTTAATATTGTATCGATAGGGCGGAAATGAATCTACATTTTTTTGAATATCAAGCACAGCTGCCAGCTTTCCTTTTTCCAAACTCCTTCTTAATTCTTTGTCAGAATTAAATTGTACAATTTTTATCCTGTTGCTTATTTTTATAGAATCGTATAACGCATTGCTGGTGTCACAATTTTTATCTAATGCAATCTTGTAAACCGGTGCACCGCCATTTCCTCCTATAAAACCAAAAACAAGGATAAACACAAAGGGGAAAACAAAACTAAAAATAACTGCTGATGGGCTCCTGAAAATTGATTTTAAACTTGCACGGGTGATGGCCAACATTGCTGTTACCTGACTATATTGCTTCATTTACGCTTAATTAAAGCATAAAATTATTGGAAATAATTGAATAAAAATTTGAAACTTACGACAAGTGTCGTATATTTATGGTCAAATGTCGGATTATGAAAAAGAACACAGCAATTAAAAACACAGCTGTTTACAAAAAACAACAGCACAATGTCATCAAAGTAAAAGAGCCTGCGGTTGCTTATCGCAGTACTGTAAAGGTAGTTCCTTCATTAAATAATTTCACCTTTAACGAATTTAAAAAGATTGCAGCAACGGCTCCATTTTCGCAGGCTGAGTGGGCAAGCATGCTGCATGTTAGCGAAAGAACATTACAACGGTATGCTAAAAACAATGGAAGTTTTGCCGCCATAAATGCTGAAAGGATATTACTCATTGATAAAGTTTTAAAAGAAGCCATTACAACCTTTGGAAACATAGAAAAATTTTATCAATGGATAAAAAAAGAGCCTTATATGCTGGAGGGAAACCTGTCATTTAACTCCCTATCTACGTATGATGGAATTCAAAAAGTATTAACTCAGTTGGGAAGAATTCAACAGGGATTATTTGCATGATAGCTTACAGGATAAGTAACCCTCTTTACAGCAATGATATCAGTGGCACTGGTGCAAAACTGCATGGTGCCCGTTGGAATTCGGTTGGTATTCCAATGTTGTACACCGCAGAAAATATTTCGCTGGCAGTGTTGGAAATGCTAGTGAATACTCATTTTAATGATTACAGTATTGCGCTGGACCTTGTTTATATTCAATTACCAGAAGGCATAGCTGCAACAGAAATAAAACTGGCGAAACTGAAAGATAATTGGCAGCAGGATGTAGGCTACACAAGATTTATAGGCGACGAATTTATTAAACAAAGCAACACGCCTTTGTTGAAAGTACCCTCTGCCATTATTAAAGAAGAACACAATTTTCTGGCTAACCCATTACACACTGATTTCAAAAAAATAAAAATACAAAAGTCTCAATCTTTTTGGCCCGATAAAAGACTTTTCTCCATCTAATGAATAAAATGTACCTGTTGCTTGGCAGTAATATTGGCGATAGCCGACTACAACTTTCTGTCGCAATAAAAAATATGGAACAAAAAATTGGCTCCCTAATAAGGCAATCAAAGCTTTACAGCACTGCTGCATGGGGAGATACCCGGCAATCCGATTTTTTAAACCAGGTAATAGTGGTTGAAACTACGTTAGCTCCTTTAGAAACCATGCAAACCATTCTTGACATTGAAAAAGAAATGGGCCGGGTACGTACTTTAAAAAATGCGCCACGTATTATCGACATCGACATCTTGTTTTTCAACAAGCTGGTAATGGATGAGCCAATGCTAACCCTGCCGCACCCTGAAATTCAAAACAGGCGTTTTGTATTGATACCATTAAATGAATTGGCCCCCAATTTTAATCACCCTGTTTTGGGGCTATCCATTCATGACCTACTTAAAATATGCCCGGACCGGCTGACTGTGAAAAAGTTTTAATTGTCTTCCTAATGTTTCCTCTTATTTTCGGTTTGTAATTATGAAGTATAGTTTTGTAACAATAGAAGGAAATATAGGCGCCGGTAAAACTACGCTGGCACATTTATTAAGCAAACATTATAATGCCAGGCTTATACTGGAGCAATTTGCTGACAATCCTTTTTTGCCCAAATTTTACGAAAGCCCCGAACAGTATGCATTTCCGCTGGAGCTGTTCTTCATGGCTGAGCGTTACAAACAATTGAAAGACCTGCTGCAAACAAAAGATCTGTTTCAAAGCATTACTGTGTCCGATTATCTTTTCACTAAATGCCTGCTATTTGCCAAAGTAAATTTGCCTGTGGAGGAGTTTCGCCTGTATCAAAAATTATTTGATATTATTAACCCTCAAATTCTGCAACCTGATATTTTAATTTACCTGCACAGCCCTGTTAACAAGTTAAAGGAAAACATCAAAAAAAGAAACCGGCAGTATGAGCAAGGTATTGCCAGCGACTATCTTTTTAACCTGCAGGAAACCTATACACAATACATAAAGCAACACCATATTAAAACACTTTTTATAGATACGTCTAATGCCGATTTTTTAGATAACCCGGCACACCTTACCACCATTATCGATGCATTAGACAAAGAGTACGAAGAGGGACAGCATTTCATTTCGCTGCCTTAATTAATAATGGAAGTCAATTATTTAACTTTGCCCTCTAATAAAAACAGCTGTTGGATACACCTATCGTTAGCGTTTTAAAAATTAAAGAATTCAGGAATTTTATAGTGGGGCGTTTTACGTTCATTATGGGCCTGCGTATGATGGGTACACTGGTTGCCTGGTGGATGTATGAATTAACAGGAGATGCATTTTACATCGGGATGATTGGTCTTGCAGAAGCCATCCCTGCTGTTAGTTTGTCTTTGTATGCTGGCTATGTGGTTGATAAAACAGAAAAAAGAAAACTGCTCCTACGGGGAGTATTTCTTTTTGGAATTTGCTCCCTCCTGCTTTTGGGCACATCTACCCACTGGTTTCAACAAGCTTTTGGCACCAAGCTTATTATTATAAGCATCTACTGTGTCATTTTTTGTACAGGTATTATCCGTTCTTTTTCGGGGCCGGCATTTGGTGCAATGATTGCCTCTTTAGTGCCCCGGAACTTGTTGGTTACAGCAGCGCAACTGAGCTCCACCAGCTGGCTAATTGCAAGCATTACCGGGCATGCCATTGCAGGCTTTCTAATAGCATGGCTGCATATTACCGGCACTTTTGTTGTAATAGTTTCATTGATTTTTACAGGCCTCCTTTTATTGTCAAAACTTAAACCAAAGCCGGCCGGCATTTCATCGGAATTAAAAACATTGGAGGCCGTGAGTGAGGGTTTGAAATATGTTTTTAAAACAAAAGAATTACTGGCAGCTTTGTCGCTTGATTTATTTGCAGTATTATTTGGAGGCGCCGTGGCGATGGTGCCGGTATACGCCAAAGATATTTTACATGTGGGGCCAATTGGTTTTGGCTGGTTAAATGCCGCTTCCGATATCGGTTCAATTATTATGGTAGTAGGTTTAACGGTATCGCCCATGAAAAAAAAGCAGGGTTTGAAGCTACTTTTTGCTGTCGCCGGATTTGGTGTTTGTATCATCATTTTTGGGATATCTAAATTGTATTGGCTGTCATTTGTAGCGCTGCTTGCAAGTGGCGTACTGGATGGCGTAAGCATGGTTGTAAGAGGCAATATTCTGCAATTGAAAACCCCTGATGCACTCAGAGGCAGGGTGATGAGTGTAAACTCGATGTTTATTAATTCGTCTAACGAAATCGGGCAGTTTGAAAGCGGTGTAGCTGCCAAATTAATGGGGGTTATTCCTTCGGTGGTTTTTGGTGGATGTATGACGATTGCTGTAGTGGTGGCCACCTGGTTTAAAGCGCCTTCGTTGAAGAAACTGGAGTATTAAAAGCCCCTCTAAATCTCCCCAAAGGGGAGACTTTTGGACTCTTTATTTGGGTGCAACCTCAAAAGGTTCACAAGGGTGGCCTTTTGAACATTTTAAAAACAAGCTTACTTTAGTTAAAGAATTAGCGATAACTTTTCATCAAAAACTTTTTTATGCAACGCAGAGCATTTATTAAAAACAGCAGTTCAATATTAGCTGCACTGGCATTATGTAGTAATAAAACCGTGGCGCAATTGCTGGCTGACCCAAAAAGAAATGACCAAAACCATCATCACCTATGCAATCACACTTATCGCCTTTGTAGCAATCGATCTGGTTTGGCTGGGGGCATGGGTATTGACCAGATGCTTTTGGGTTCTGAAGATTTGTAATTTTTACAATCTTTCTTC
>JANPNY010000851.1:0-9306 GCA_031427745.1 Chitinophagaceae bacterium
GTTAGTGGCTCCGTTCCGGATGAATATTACGAAACTGAAATTGGTAAAGCAAGATTGGTTCAGCCCGGTACTGATATCACCATTATTACGTATGGCGCTGCTGTACATTGGGCGATGGATTATTCAAAGAACCATCCGCAACATTCCATTTATATCCTCGATTTAAGAACACTTTTACCACTGGATTATGATGCAATTAAAACTGCCGTTGCAGCTACCGGCAAAGTATTGCTATTACATGAAGACAGCCTAACCGGCGGAATTGGTGGCGACATTGCCGCATGGATTGCGGAACACTGTTTTGAGTTGTTAGATGCCCCGGTGTTAAGATGTGCAAGTCTTGATACGCCCATACCATTCAACATGGAGCTTGAGAAAAACTTTATGGCCTATAGTCGGCTGGATGAGTCAGTAGAGCGATTGATGCAGTATTAAAAATAAATAGGGTGAAGGATTGTTAGCATTTTCAAAAAATCCAGTTAAATACCTACAAATAATGTAGATGTACGACAGTGAATCCTACAACCCCAACCCTTCAATTCTTTCTCCCGGCAAAAGCAAATGCAGTTGCAGGGCTGTTTGTTTTGCGCCTTCAATATTTACGATAGAGTCATCAATAAACAAGGTTTCGTTTGCAGTAATTCCTGCATCCTGCAAAACAAATTCGTAAGTAGCAGCATAAGGTTTGCGGCGGTGCATGGTATGGGAATAATAACTTTTTTTAAAATAATCATCAAAGTTAGAGAGGTTGGTTACCCTTGTAAATGCTTCGTGAAATGCTGTGTGATGAATGCTGTTTGTATTGCTTAGTAAATAAAGATTGAACTGGTGTTTTTTTTCTGATAAAAAATGAAGGCTTTCCATCCGAAAGTCGAGCAGGATGGCATTCCAGGCTGATTGCATTTGTTCGTTAGTAGTTCCAGGCTGGCAATAAGGTTTCATCGTTTTGTAAAAATCATCTTCCGAAATATCACCTGTTTCCAGCAGCTCAAATAATTCGTTGGCACCTGTCTGTGAATAAAAGGAATCAAAATCCTTTGCACCGAGGGCTTTAAAAGCATCGGCCGTTTTGTGGTAATCAATATTTAATAATACGCCGCCTAAATCGAAGATGATATTTTTGATTGCTGCCATTAAAACTATTATTAGGTTGGTGAAAGGAAATTAAATAAGAAAGCAAGATACTCCCACGCCAGGTTTATCCGAACAATGGATCAATTATTTTTCCACGGCAAAAGAAGCCGCTTTTGTATCTGCTGAACTACCACCCACAAAAACGGTAAAATCGCCGGGCTCATATACCCATTGCAGGTTGTTGTTGTAAAATTTTAAATCGTTGGTTGTAATGTAAAATGTAACAGTTTTTGTCTCGCCCTTTTTTAGAAATATTTTTTGAAATCCCTTTAATTCTTTCACAGGTCTTACTACACTTGCTACTACATCTCGTATGTACATTTGAACGGTTTCTTCTCCATCAAAATTACCTGTATTAGTTACCAAAACTTTTACTGCTAATTTTTCATTTTGCCTGATGGTTTTTTTATTTAGCTCCGGATTGCTGTAAGTAAAATGAGTGTAGCTGAGGCCATAGCCAAAAGGGTATTGAGGACTGTTGACCAAATCTGTGTAGGCAGATACATAGTTAAGATCGCTATCATTTTGTGCTGGCCTGCCGGTATTGAAATGATTATAATAAATGGGTATTTGTCCTTCGGTTCTCGGGAAACTAATGGGCAATTTTCCCGATGGATTATAGTCGCCAAACAACACATCTGCAATGGCATTGCCAGCCTGTGTGCCCAGCCACCAGGTATAAACAATGGCAGGGGCATTATCGGCAATCCAGTTAAAAATTAATGGCCGGCCGGCACCAATAAGTACCACCATGGGTTTGCCTGTTTTATAGATGGCTTTCACCAATTGTTCCTGCACACCGGGCAGGCGCAGGTTGCTGCGGCTTTTGGCTTCACCCGACATATCTGCGGCCTCACCTACTGCAATTACCGCCACATCTGCGGCCATTGCCTTCGCCACAGCTTCGGCAAACCCGGAAGTGTCTGCATCATTAATATTGCAGCCCTTGGCATACAACATGCCTGCATCGCTGCCCAACTTTGTTTTGATGCCATCCCACACAGTTACAATTCTTATAGAATCATCCGGCCATTTATAACTCCAAAAACCAAGGTTATCCCTAATTGCTTTTACAAAAGGGCCAATCACCGCAAGCTTTTTTATTTGCCTGGATAGTGGCAATATACCATCCCCTGCAACATTGCTTTTAAAAGCATTATTTTTCAACAATACAATGCTTTTTGCGGCCATTACCCTTGCAGCTTTCAGGTTTGTTTCATTATTCCATTCTTGTTTTTCTCTTTGCTCGTTGCAAAATTTATAGGGGTCGTCAAACAATCCCATTTCAAATTTTTTTCTCAGAATTCTTTTCACCGCATCATCAATTACCGTCATTTTTACCTTGCCCTCTTTCACCAGCCTGGCCAGGTTTTTACTATAGCTACGACTTTCCATATCCATATCGCAGCCGGCATTAGCGGCTGCCATTGCAGCCCCTGCACTATCCTTTACAAAACCATGATTAATCATTTCACCTACACTACCCCAATCGCTCACCACAAAACCTTTGAATTTCCATTTACCTTTTAATACATCCCTTTGCAGGTAACTATTGCCTGTGGCAGGTATGCCATTCAGGTCGTTAAAGGAGTTCATAAAGGTGGCAGCACCCGCCTCCGCCGCTGCTTTAAAAGGAGGCAGGTAAGTTTCCCATAATTGCCGGAGACTCATATCGACACTGTTATAGTCTCTGCCACCCACTGCTGCCCCGTATGCCGCAAAATGTTTGACACAAGCCATCACTGCATTGGTGTTACCCAATCCTTTGCCCTGGAAACCTTTTACCTTTGCTGCAGCAATCAGCGAACCGAGGTAGGTATCTTCACCGGCGCCTTCCATTACCCGGCCCCAGCGTGGGTCACGGGCAATATCCACCATTGGCGCAAAGGTCCAATGCAGGCCAGCTGCAGCTGCTTCTGTGGCGGCAATTCTTGCAGAATTTTCCATTGCATGCAAATCCCAGCTAGCGGCTTCGCCCAAAGGAACAGGAAATGTAGTGCGGTATCCATGTATTACATCCTGGCCAAACAGCAGCGGAATTTTTAACCTCGATTGCATGGCAAGTTCCTGTAGTGTTCTTGTATGCTCTACGCCCGTTACATTTAGCATACTACCCACCATTCCATTTTTAATTTGTGTTTGCTTGTCGCCATCCCTGGTTATTGGCCCGGTAGCCGCCCAGTCGCCATTGTACTGGTTCATCTGCCCGATCTTTTCTTGCAGTGTCATCTGTTTTAAAACAGCATTTACTTTTTGATCGAGTGTTTTTTTCTGAGCTTGCAATGTATTCAGCAATAATAACTGAATGGAGAGGATGATAATTTTTTTTAACATACAAACAGCCTTTTACGAACGTGGAATATTATCTATTGTAATGCCCATTTAATTTTTGCTGTTTGAAAACAACCATGATAAAAATGTTGGTTCTGCAAAAGCATTGTCCCAACTGTTGTGTTTTACTTCGGGGTACAATGAAAATTTCACCTCTGCATTTGCTGCTTTCAATGCGTCCACCATTTTTACCGATAATTCTGGTGGCACCGCATCATCTGCTGCACCATGAAAAACCCACCATTTCACTCTTTTAAGTTTAGTAGCGGTGGAAGGTTCCGCTCCGCCGCAAATAGGAAATGCGGCCGCAAAAAGTTTAGGGTTTCTTCTTACTATTTCAAAGGTTCCCATGCCGCCCATTGACAAGCCGCCAACATAAATTTGTTTTTTATTGACCGGGTAATCATGGATAATCTTTTTTAAAAGTTGCTGTGCCATGTCCATCGCAATGGTTGGGGCACCTTTTGACTGGAAGTTAAAGCCTCTTTTGCCTGAGGCATCCTGTTCAAATTTTACATTACTCCAAAAACTGCTAGCAGGACATTGAGGAAAAACAACAATGGCAGGATATTTTTCCAGGATACTGTCTCTTAAAAACAACGTTGATCCATGCACCAACTGGCTTTCATTATCCGTACCTCTTTCTCCTGATCCATGAAGAAATAATATTAATGGATATTTTTGGGAACCATCATAATTAAGCGGTAACAAAATGCGGTAGGGCATTGTGTCGGTACCTTTTACAAAAATTTCCTTTTGAAACAGTGATTTATTTTGTGCCTGTAAACACACAAACACATTTACAAACACTACAAGAAAAATGAATTTTATTTTCATAACAAATTTTTGGTTCATCTAAAATACCAGCGTGGCAATAGAATGTGGTAATGCTGTTAAAGCCGCAGCGTTGCCATTTATCCATAGATTATAGTCGGTTTTTTTATCGCCCTGGTTCATTACTATTACTACGGTTTTTCCATCAGGATTAAGAAAGGCCGTTGTCAGCAATTCGCTGCGGCTGGCACTACTGGCAATTCTTTTTGCACCCGGCTGTATAAACTTAGAGAATTGCCCGATGTAATAAAATGCATTTGTATAAACCAACTGTCCGGTTTTAGTATCGGCATGTACGGGTGCAAAACAAAAATTACCCACATGGTTTGGTCCACCGGTTTCATCAAGTAAAATATTCCAATCGGTAAACCCGCCCATTCCATTATTGAAATCGTTGATCATAGAACGACCGTACCTTTCACCCAGCTTCCAGTCGTCTAACCGGGTTGGTGTAAACCTCTCATTACAGCCTTCGGTAAACATGATGCTTTTATCCGGATAAGCCTCATGCACCAGCTTTACATTTTCATACATCGGTTGTCCGCCACTCCAGTCCTCGTACCAATGAAAGCCAATGCCCCATGCATATTTAGCAGCCTGTGGGTCATCAAAATAAGTTTGTGCCCTTTGAAACATCAGATCCCGGTTATGATCCCATACAATAATTTTTTTGCTTTTGAGGCCGGCTTTTTCCATTGCAGGACCAAGGTTGTTTTTTAAAAAATCCCGTTCCTCTTCTGCAGTATAGATACAACTTTCCCATATCTGCTTTGCCATGGGTTCGTTCTGAATACTGATACCCCATACAGGCATTCCATCCTTTTCATAAGCCTTTATAAACTTTGTAAAATAGGTGGCCCAACTGCTGTAATATTCTTTTTTTAAATGGCCGCCGTGCAACATATCATTGTTGTCTTTCATCCAGGATGGCGGGCTCCAGGGGCTAGCAAACAAATTAAGTTTACCACCGGCTGCAGCCGTAGCAGCTTTAATAAAAGGGATCTTAAATTTTTTATCGGGTGTTATATCAAAAGTTTTTAAATCCTTGTCATTATCGGCTACATAAGTATAACTGTTGCTGCTAAAATCGCAACTGTTAATGTTTGTTCTTGCAATGCTGTAGCCAATACCATCTTTTTTATCAAAATAGGCTTTCAATAATTCCTGCTGCTTTTCTTTGGGAAGTTTAAAAAAGGTTTCGGCAGACGCATCAGTTAGGGCTGCGCCAATGCCAAAAAATGTTTGAAAGGTTTTTCCCGGATTTACAAAAACACAAATTTGTGTTTCAAACGGCTGGCCCATTTCTTTAAATGTAGCGGTATTGGTTGGTGACAATTTTAGTGTAGTACCTGCTGCGGTTGTGTATTCCGCTATTGTTTTTCCAATAGTTGAAAAGGGTTTTGCTTTTTTAGCAGATTGTGCTTTTACTGTGGAATGTATCCCTGCAAAAATGAATGCAATCAAAGGAATTAAAAATATTTTTTTCATGATGATTTTTTAATTGTGAAATTAAAGACTGAGTATATTAAGCTGATGGTTTACCATACAAATATACCGGCAGATGCTGAAGGCAATGTAACAGTTGCCCATTTATTTTTGAAACGTATATTAAAAGTTGCAGGTACTGCATCTTCATTTAATACCAATAATACTTTTTTACCGGATGGGGTGCTGAATGCTACATTGAAAAGGCTGCCCGGAATAGTACTTGCAATACGAACGGAACCAGCCGGTATAAATTTAGATGCCTGTGCAATGATGTAATAGGCTACATTTCTACTAACATCCTTACCAATCGTTAAAGCTCCTTTACACTCGGTACAGCCGCCGGGTGTGTGGGGACCGTAGGATGGATCATTGGCAAGGTTCCACTCCAATGCCGTTTTACTCCAGTTACGCATGGAGCCGATGATGACATTTTTGATATGCCACTTAAAATCGCTTTCAAAACTTGTTTTGGCGCCCGTCCATTCTTCTGTAAAATAAAGGTTCTTATCTGGATGCGCATTGTGAACGCTGCTAAGGGCACTAATATCACCTGCATATAAATGGAAAGCGCTACCATCAATAAAAGCTCTTGCGGCTGGGTCATTCAGCACCGTGATGGGGTAATTGGGATTATCGCAATTGTGATCCCAAATAATAATTTTTGTTGTGATACCGGCAGACTGAAATGCAGTGCCCAAATTGTTTTTTACAAAGGCTGCCTGCTGCAAAGCAGACATTACCATACTTGGATTATTACCGCCATGCTGTGGTTCATTTTGAATGGTAACAGCATCGATGGTGATGCCGTTTGACTTCATGAGTTCAATGTATTTTACAAAATAGTTGGCATAGGCCCCATAGTATTGTGGCAATAAACTTCCACCCATGGAGTTACCATTATCTTTCATCCACACCGGTGGGCTCCAGGGCGAACCAAGGATTTTTATGTTGGGATTGATGAGTAAAATTTCTTTTAACAAGGGAACCACATCTACCGAATCAAATGATAGGCTAAAATTAGCAAGATTGATATCTGTTTGTCCGGCAGGCATATCATCATAACTAAAAACCGATGAATTTAAATCGGACGCACCAATGCTGATTCGCAAATAACTTACACCAATCGAATGGTTGCTGCTACCAAATAATTCCTGCAGCAACGCCGCTTTTTCTGTACTGTTTAATTTATTAATCAAGGCTGCACTGCCACCTGTAAGTGTGTATCCAAAACCATCAACTGTCTGAAACTTTTGTGCGCTATCCACATCAATAAAAGCATCGGTGCTGGCTGTAGTGCCAAAAGACAATGGCGTACTTTGCTTTTGCAGCAGTACAGACTCATCTGCCTTCGTGAGCCAAAAGTCAACTTCATTAGCTGATATAGGTGGAACCAACGAAGTGTTAGTAACACTTCTTAAAGTTTTTGAACTGGCGCATGCAAAAAGAAATACGATAGTAAAAAAACTGCAAACAATAAATAGCTTTTTGTTTTGAAACATGGTTAACTTTTTAGTGTTGATGTTACAATAATTTAAACGCAGCTTCTTTTACATCCCTGCTGTTACCCCCTATAAAAACTTTAAAATCTCCCGGCTCGGCTACAAATTTTAAATAGCTGTTGTAAAATTTTAAATCGTTTACACTTATCGTAAATGTTATTGATTTCGTTTCTCCAGCTTTCAATTCAATTTTTTGAAACCCTTTTAATTCTTTAACCGGCCTGGTGATGCTGCCCACCATATCACGGATATACAACTGCACCACTTCCTTTCCATCTGTATTGCTTGTATTGGTGACGTTTATAGTAGCTGTTATGTTTTTACCTGTCTTCAAGGTTGTGTCACTAAGCTTCAAGTCACTGTAAGCAAAACTGCTGTAACTTAAGCCATAGCCAAAAGGATAAACCGGTTCGTTGGTTACATCTAAATAATTACTACGAAACTTTTCAAACCACTTACCTTCTCCTAATGGGCGCCCGGTATTTTTATGATTGTAGTAAATAGGAACCTGGCCAATATTCTGGGGAAAGGTGGTAGTTAATTTTCCCGAAGGATTAACATCGCCAAATACTACATCTGCAATGGCGCTGCCAGCTTCGGTACCACCAAACCACACATTTAAAATGGCTGGTATATTGTCATTTTCCCATTTAAGCGCCAACGGTCTTCCTGTAAATAAAACCAATACAACCGGCTTGCCGGTTTTCAACAAAGCCATCAATAAATTTTTTTGCGATTGTGGTATTTCTATACTGCTGCGGCTGCTGCATTCACCACTCATTTCGGCACTTTCACCTACAGCGGCTACTACCACATCGCTACTATTCGCCAATGCCACTGCTTCGTCAATTATCTGCTGTGCTGGCCTGCTATCCCGCTTAAAAGATTTACCGAACATACCGGCTCTTATTTCAAACAAACTATCTTGATCCAGGTTAGCACCCAGGGCAGTAACGATTCTGGCATTGCCCCCAACAGCATTTTGTAATCCTTCTAATAAAGTGATTGGTTTTGAAAAGTCTGCCGCTACACTCCAGGTGCCGGGCATATTTTCTTTGTTATTTGCCATCGGGCCAATCAGTGCTATGGTACCTGATTTTTTTAAGGGCAGTAGGCCCGCCCCTGCCCCTCCCAAAGGGTGGGGTTTATTTTTCAGCAACACAAAACTTTGTGCAGCAATTGCTCTTGCTTCTTTCCGGCTGGCATCTGTAAATATTTCTGTGTTCGCTCTTTCTTCATTGCAGTACCGGAATGGATCTGCAAACAAACCCAACTTATATTTTGCTTCTAAAATTCTTCTGCAGGCTGCATCCAATTGTGCCATTGGCACTTTGCCTTCCTGCACAGATTTTTTTAGCGTTAATAAATATCCATCGCTTACCATATCCATATCAATCCCGGCATTTATTGCCAGCGCCGACACCGTTTTAAAATCACCCATTCCATGGTCAGTCAGTTCCATGATACCTGTGTAATCTGTTACTACAAAACCTTTAAAGCCCCATTGTTTTCTTAATACATCGGTCATTAAAAATTTGTTACAGGTAGCAGGTATTCCATCCACTTCATTAAAGGAAGCCATTATACTTCCGGCACCAGCATCTACTGCAGCTTTGTAGGGTGGCAAATATTCATTGTACATTCTTAAACGACTCATGTCGGTAGTATTGTAATCTCTACCAGCTTCGGCAGCACCATACATTGCATAGTGTTTTACACAAGCCATGATGGTATTGTTTTTTGACAAATCATTTCCCTGGTAGCCTCTTACCATTGCTTCTGCAATGCGGCTTCCGAGATAAGCATCCTCGCCATTACCCTCTGCAATACGGCCCCAGCGTGGGTCACGGGCAATGTCCACCATGGGGCTAAACGTCCAATTGATGCCATCCGCACTTGCTTCCTGTGCTGCAATTTGTGCGCTGCGTTCCACTGCCTTCATATCCCAGGTGCAACTTAAGCCTAGCGGAATAGGAAATACGGTTTCATAGCCGTGTATAACATCCATTCCAAACAACAT